>USTC01000008.1 GCA_900557505.1 uncultured Collinsella sp. | reverse complement strand
AAAACTATCTATAAGCAGAAAAAAAGCCCTTATATAAGGGCTTTATTCACAAGATGGCGTCGACGGAGGGATTCGAACCCCCAACAGCCGGCACCAAAAACCGGAGTTCTACCGTTGAACTACGTCCCAGTATGGGTGTTGCCAAAAGCAACTCGTCTAGTTTACCTAATCTGCGAGGGCATCGCAAACGCCATCGAGCAGTCGTACCGCGAGCGTCTGGGCGTCGCTGGCAGTGAAGGTGCCGTTGTAGCGTGTCATGCCGGTGAGCTCAATGCGGATGCGTGCCGGCTTTTGCTGTGCGGCGACATTGGCGGTGCGGATGCGCTGGGCCAGGTTGTGGCACTCGGCGAGGGCAATCGTGGCGCGCGGTGCGGCGTCGGCGGGCAGCTCGTCGCTTGCGATCTCGAGCACCAGATCCACGTCGGTCGGAACTTCGGAGTCGCAAAGCATCATGCCGCTGTTGTCGGTCGTCGCCGTGGCGATGTTCCACATGCGCGATGCTACGCTGCGCGCGATAGGGTCCTCACCAATGACGGCAATCTGGAAACGCTCGAGTACGTTGGCCGCGCGGGCAAAGCCGATGCGCGATTCGGCCTCGGTCACCGAAGGCTTACCCTCCCACACGTGGTGCAGGCGGTTGATATAGGCGTAGGTATCCTGGAAAGCCATACCGTCGGCAAACAGACCGACGTTTTCCTGGAACTGCTGAAGGGCCGCCTCGGTGTGAGGGCCAAAGTAGCCATCGTCCTCACCGCAGGCAAAGCCCAAAACGTTGAGCGCGCGCTGCAGGGCCTGAACATCGGCGCCATGGAAATTGGGCATGCGCAGATAGAGCGTGCGGTCGCCTAGCTTATACGAGGCGTCTACCAGGGCGCTCCAACAGGGGATATCGACGGCACAGCCAGCGGCAAGGCCGCTATCGAGCCTAAAGGTGCCAACAGCCTGTTCGGTGGTGGTGCCAAAGCGCTTGTCGGCAACCTCGGTGTCATCGATTGTATAGCCGAGCTGCAGAAGGCGGGACTGGACGTCCTCGACGGCTGCTCCCTGCATGCCCGTTGTAATAGGTTCCATGAACGAACCCCTTTCGGCGTACCATTCGTACTATTTGAGCGTGTGTCGGATAGACAGCGCAAGACAATGCATAAACATGCACTCAACAGTGTAGCAAGTTGTACCCAAATACGCTGCTGACAGGTTTTATAACCCCCGCTAGTTAAGGCGCTCCACAAAGAAATCTGCCATGGAGTCGAACAACTCGCGCGCATGCGGGTCGAGCGAAACGTCCTCGATGGCGGCCTTGGCTTTAGCGGTCAGGTCCAGCGCGTAGGCGTGGGCGTAATCGATAGAGCCGGTCTCCTGGAAGATTTCCACGGCGCGCGCGAGCTGCGCGGGGTCCTCGGTGCCCGAGGAGAGGATCGCTTCAATCTCATCGTGATAGTGCTCATCAGACAGGGCATGTACGGCGACAAGCGTGCGCTTGCCCTCGGTGATGTCGGTGCGGAAGTCCTTGTTGGCGGCCTCCTTGGTACCGATCAAGTTGAGCAGATCATCTTGAATCTGGAAGGCAAGGCCCGTGTGCAGGCCAAAGGCGCGCAGTGCCTCAATTTGCTCCTCGCTGCCGCCGCCGATAATGGCTCCAGCGGCAAGCGGCGTGGCTCCGCTGTAAAACGCGGTCTTGTGCGTCGCCATGTCCAGGTAGTCATCAACCGAGATGTCAAAGCGCCCGTCACGGACCCAACCCAGGTCGAGCGCTTGACCCTCGATGGTGCGGACGATCATCTCGGTAAGCTCGTGGAGCACGCGCAGCTTCACGTCGGACTCCAGCGTGGGGTCGTCGAGAACCGTCTTGGTGACCATGGTGAGCGCCAGGTCGCCACAATTGATGGCAAGCCCCGTGCCCTCGGTGAGGTGCATGCAAGGCTTGCCGCGACGCAGCTGTCCGTTGTCGGCGATATCGTCGTGGATGAGCGCGCCCGACTGGAAATGCTCGATAGCTGCCGCGGCGCTGCGGGCGCTCTCAAAGCTACCGCCCACTGCGGTTGCGGCGAGCATGCAGATAAGCGGACGGTGGCGCTTGCCGGCGTTGGCCGTAAAAGCCGAGAGCGGCGCGTACAGGTAGCACTCGATATCGGCAGAGGTCGCCTGTCCGTCAAAGAACGTGGCCAGATAGTCGTTAATCTGGTCAAAGTGCTGGGCTAAAAAGCTGGTAAACGGACTGGACACGGGTTCTCGCATTCTTTCTTAGGTTGCATCGTTGCATTATGCAGACAACATATTGCCACATTAGGGCGTCGAGCGCGGCGGTTGAAGACGATTGAGTCTTGCGGCTGCAAACGCGGCAAGGGGCTCGGCTAGATAAGCCCAAAGTGTTCGAGCGCGGTGACGACGCCGTCGTGGTCAAAGCTGTCGGTTACGTAGTCGGCTTTTTCCTTGAGGAAGTCCGGCGCGTTGCCCATGGCGATGCCAACATCGACCGCCTCCATGAGGGCGATGTCGTTGCTCGCGTCGCCAATGCCGTACACGGTGCCGTGATCTGGCCTCAGGGCGTCAAGCACGGCACTGATTCCGGCCCGTTTGGTGCACTCACGAGGCGAGATTTCTGTGACCTCGAGCTCGAGCTCGTTGAAACAGAGTAGGGGTCCAAGCTCTTCATCTTGGGCGATGCGGTTGGCAAGTGGTGTGGACATAAGAATTTTATAGGCGTTGTAGTGCTCAAGTTGCGTGACGGCGTCGCCCACGGTGCGTGCGTATCCGTACGTCTCGGGGGCATCTGCGCTCATGCGCACCACGCGATCGATGCCCTCAAAGCGAATGACCTCACCCGATTGCTCGAGATAGGGGGCGAGGCGCTGTAGCAGACCAGGGTTTATGGCTGCATTTCGCACAACGCGTCCCTCGAGTTCGGCGTAACCGCCCGCGAGACACACGACGCCCGTCCACGGCAGCTCGAGCAGCTTAGGATGGATGCAGCTGGGGGTACGCCCCGTGCAGATAAAGGCCTTGTTGCCGTTGGCGACAAATGTACGAATTGCCTGCGCAACCGTCTCGTTGGGATAGGGGGAAAGATCTCGCTCGCCCTCGGGGAGCTCTTGGGCAAGTTTGGGATCTTGCCAGGCGAGCGTACCGTCGATGTCGAAGAAGCAGACATTGCCATGCTTTTTGGCGGCGTCGACGACATGAGAAGGCGAGGCGGCGAGTGCAAAACCCGGTTCGAGCCCCATAATCCGATCAAAGTGCTCTTTGACGCGGGGAACGGAGATGCCGATGATCACCTGGGCGGTCTTGCCCGTAATGATGAGGCCCTTGGCGCCCACCGCGACAAACGACGCGTTATCTGCAACGATGGAAGGGTCCACGACTTCGACGCGCAGCCGCGTGGCGCAGTTGGTTGCGCCCACAATGTTGGAGACGCCGCCCAGAAGCATCACAACCTGCTCGGCGAGCAGATGATCTTGTGATGCCTGGCCGCCGGAAGTGCTGTTTTCGGATGAGCGCTTTTCGTCAACGTCGTCTCCCGTCAAGCGCGAGAGCGCCGTGTTGCTGGCGATATGGTCTTCGCGTCCCGGTGTTTTAAGGTCAAAGGCCAGAATAAGACCTTGAAAACTCAGAAAGAAGATGGCACTAAAGATGAGTCCGATTCCGAGCGCCAAAAGATAGGAACCGGCATGCGTCCGCATGAGCGGGATAAAGTTGAAGGCAGCCATTTCCATAAAGCCACCCGAGAAGATGCCGACGACGCCAAAGAAGTTCATGGCCATGGCGAGGCAAGACGAGAGGACGGCGTAGAGCAAAAAGAGCCCGGGGTGGGTGAACATAAAGAGAAACTCGAGCGGTTCGGTGACGCCGCAGACCACTGAGGCAACAATGGCGGGAACCAGGATGACCTTGAGGCCAGCGCGGCGCTCGGGCTTTGCGGTGGAGTAGAACGCAGCCGCGATGGCGGGAAGGCCAAAGAGCTTGACCCAGCCGGTGGCGGTAAAACCGGCCCACGGCGCAAGCTCATTGAGGGGGCGCGTGCTATGGGAGAGGATGGGGAGCAAATTGGTCCACGTGGCGTAGATGCCGTCGTTAATGACCAGGTTGTCGTAGTAAATCGGCATGTAGAGCAGGTGGTGCAGCCCCATGGGCTCGAGTGCTCGTTCTAAAAAGACAAAGACGCCCACGCCGAAGGGGCCGACGCCCACAAGTGCATGGCGCAGCGTCTCGGTCACTGCGTATACGGAAGGCACGATGGCGGCCGAGACGATAGCAAGGGCGAGCACGGCAAAGAAGCTGATGAGGTAGACCAGCGAGGATCCCGAGAAGGTGCCGAGCCAATCGGGAACCTTGGCATCGTAGAAGTGGTCATGGATGGCGACGACGGTTGCCGATACCGCCAGCGGGCCGATAATGCCGGTGTCGAGCGTCTTGATGCCGTCGATGACGGTGATACCGCTAGCGGGGATCAAAGACGACGGGTACTTAAGTCCAAGATTGTCGCCACTCAGCTTAATGATTTCGCTCAGAAAGAAGCAGTAGGCAAAATAGGCGACGAGCGCCTCGAGGCAGCAACGCGCCGGCTGCTTTTGGGCAAGGCCGATGGGCAGCGCGATGGCAAACAGGAGCGGAAGACGTTTAAAGACTGTCCACGATCCACGCTGGACGATACTCCAGAAAATGTACCAGGGGGTTCCATATGTGGCCATATCGCCGACAATGTCTACGGTCGTGGCGAGGGATGAGATGCCGACCATAAGGCCCGATATGGAAAAGAGCATGGCGGGCGCGAACATGGCTCCGCCAAAACGTTGGATTTTCTGCAGCATAATATGCCTTCCGGATGCAACATGCTGTGCGAGCAAGAACGTTTAAACAATGAACTCATTGTAGAGGACTGGCTGCTTGCCGCATTGACGGTTTTGATTCGATCCGATCTGGGTGTCGGGGGAACCGTCGACGGTAAATAATCCGTGCTTTGCCGATAGACGGTTTAAACAACCCAAAGAAATGCTATCGTGCCTAGCCATACATATTCATTAGAGGTGAAGTCATGCCAAAAGCGATTTACGAAGGAATCTACCGCGAGATCCGTTCGCGCATCATTAACGGGACCTATGCGTTTCAGGAGATGCTGCCAACCGAAGCCGAGCTGACCGCGGAATTTGGCTGCACGCGCAATACCGTCCGCCGCGCTTTGAGCATGCTGGCAGACGAGATGTTTGTGCAGCCCATACACGGCAAGGGCGTGCGCGTTATTTGGCTCAAGGGCGAAACCGACATGCTGGGCGCACTCGAGGAAGTCGAGTCGTTTGGCGAATTTGCAAAGCGCAACAATGCCGTTGCATCGACGGACGTTAAGTCCTTTGAACATCTGGTCTGCACTGAGCAACTCTCTCGTCGCCTGGGCTTTAAGGTGGGCGAGGAGTTGATTCGCGTGGTGCGTGTCCGAAGCCTTAACGGCAATGCACGCCAAGTAGACCATGGTTACTTTTTGGAGTCGATCGCCAAGGGCCTGACGCCCGAGATCGCCGCAAAATCAATTTACGACTATCTGGAGCACAAACGCGGCGTCAAGGTGATGGCGAGCCGTCGTACGGTGAGTGTCGAGCTCGCCAACGATGAGGACTGCAGCTACTTGGACCTTGGCAAGTACAATTGCGTCGCCGTTATGGAGAGCCAGTCGTACACCTCGGACGGCATCTTGTTCGAGGTCACGCATGCCCGCACGCATCCCGAGATCTTCCACTACCGCGTCAACTCCAAGCGATAGCCGGCTAGCTCGCAGCCCGACGAGACTCATGCCATCAAAGCGAAAACGCCCGGTCAAACCGACGATACATCGGCTTGACCGGGCGTTTTCTCTGCATTAGATAACAAATAATTGTTTATACAAAACTTGTCAAGTATCAAGTTGAAATTACCGTTCACCGAAGTTTTTCTACCGCTCTAGTAATACTTGTTCAAACAACTAGCCAAATAGCGTATTGTACAAATCAGCAAAAGGGGCAAAGTCCCCGAGCCAATCTCCGAAGGCGGCGGCAAAGGGTGCCGCCACGGTGTGAAAGGGTGGATTGTAATGAAGAACGAAATGAGCAGAAGGCAGTTCCTGGGCTTCGCCGGTTCCGCAGCTGCGGTTCTGGGTCTGGGTCTTGTGGGCTGCGGTGGTTCCGCCGGCTCCGGCTCCTCTGCTTCTGGTGACGCCGCTGAGGTCTACTTCCTCCAATTCAAGCCCGAGGTCGACAAGGAGTGGAAGGAGATCGCCAAGGCGTACAAGGAGGAGAAGGGCGTCGAGGTCAAGATCGTGACCGCTGCCTCCAACACCTACGAGGAGAAGCTCAAGTCCGAGATGTCCAAGAGCTCCGCTCCGACGCTGTTCCAGGTCAACGGCCCCACTGGTCTTAAGAACTGGAAGGATTACTGCGCCGACCTGTCCGATACCAAGCTCCGCGGTGAGCTCATTGACGACTCCCTGGCTCTGCAGTCCGACGGCAAGGATGTGTGCATCGACTGGGTTCAGGAGAGCTTCGGCATTATTTACAACAAGCAGCTGCTCGAGAAGGCTGGCTACAAGGCCGAGGACATCAACTCCTTCGACAAGCTGAAGGCTTGTGCCGACGACATCCAGGCCCGCAAGGACGAGCTTGGTGTCGAGGGTGCCTTCACTTCCGCCGGCATGGACGACTCCTCCAGCTGGCGCTACACCACCCACCTTGCCAACATGCCGCTCTACTACGAGTTTGAGAAGGAGCACAACCAGGAGGACGACGAGATCAAGGGTGAGTTCCTCGACAACTACAAGCAGATCTTCGACCTGTACATCACCGACTCCACCTGCGATCCTTCGCAGCTTGCTTCCAAGACCGGCGACGACGCCACCAACGAGTTCGCAACCGGCAAGGCCGTCTTCTACCAGAACGGCTCTTGGGCCTACTCTGACCTCGTCAAGGCCGGCATGACCGACGATCAGATTGGCATGATGCCCATCTACATCGGTGTTGACGGCGAGGAGAACCAGGGCCTGTGCTCCGGCGGCGAGAACTACTGGTGCGTCAGTTCCCAGGCTTCCGAGGATGCCCAGAAGGCCACCGAGGACTTCATGTATTGGTGCGTCACCGCTGACACCCCGACCAGCATCATCGCCGACAAGATGGGTCTGACCGCTCCGTTCAAGAGCGCCAAGGAGACCACCAACGTCTTCTCGCAGCAGGCCGTTGCCATGGCCAAGGACGGCAAGAAGACCGTCGCTTGGGACTTCGTCTACATTCCCTCCGAGGAGTGGAAGAAGAACCTCAAGCAGGCTCTGATTGCCTACGCTGCCGATAACAGCAAGTGGGACGGCGTCAAGAACGCCTTCGTCGATGGCTGGAAGACCGAGAAGGCCGCTTCCGAGTAAGCAGTTGCTGCCCAAGCTATCTGATTAGCGACAGGGGGCGGGCAGACGTTGGTTTGCCCGCCCCCTGCATATTGAAAGGACCCTTTTATGGGCAAAGCACTCAAGCGCTGGTGGCCGCTCTTTATGCTGCCCACGTGTCTGGCGTTTATGATCGGGTTCGTGATCCCTTTTATCCAGGGCTTCTATCTCTCGTTCTGCCAGTTTATTATCATTAGTAACGCGCACTTTGTCGGTATCGAGAACTACGTGCGCGCGCTGTCCGATCCGCAGTTCTCCACGTCGTTCTTCTTTACCGTGGCGTTTGCCTTCCTGTCGACGGTGCTCATCAACGTGATCGCCCTCGCCATCGCGCAGGCGCTCACCCGCAAGGCGCTCAAAGGCACCAACATCTTCCGTACGATCTTCTTTATGCCGAACCTGATCGGCGGCATCGTGCTGGGCTACATTTGGCAGATTCTGATCAACTGCCTGCTCTCCAACATCGGCGCCGACCTTATCGCCCTTAACTCTGCTGCTGGCTTCTGGGGCCTTATCATCCTGACCCTGTGGCAGCAGGTCGGCTACATGATGATCATCTACATCGCTGGTCTGCAGTCCATTCCGTCCGACTACATCGAGGCCGCCAAGGTCGACGGCGCCACGGCATGGCAGACGTTTTGGAAGGTTAAGATCCCCAATCTGATGCCGACGATCACCATCTGCCTGTTCCTGTCCATCACCAACGGCTTTAAGCTGTTCGACCAGAACCTCGCCCTTACCGGCGGCGCCCCTGCGCACTCCACCGAGATGCTCGCCCTGAACATCTACAACACGTTCTATTCGCGTGCCGGTATCGCATGGCAGGGCATCGGTCAGGCCAAGGCGGTTATCTTCTGCATCCTGGTCGTAGCAATCTCCATGATCCAACTTAAGGCCACGAGGTCCAAGGAGGTGCAGCAGTAATGAAACGCGATAAGGCTATTAACCGCGCGCTCTCGATTTTCTTTACGATTCTGTCGCTCGCGTGGATCTACCCCGTGTTCATGATTGCGCTCAATTCCTTTAAAAAGGGAACTGCAATCAGCACCACCACGGCGTTCGATTTGCTTACGCCTGAGACGTTCAACGGCCTTGCAAACTATGTGCACGCTCTTAACGAGCAGGGCTTTGCCTCGGCGTTTATGTACTCGCTCATTATCACGGTCACGTCGGTCGTGCTGATTTTGGTGTGCTGCTCCATGTGCGCTTGGTACGTGGTGCGCGTCAACAACAAGATCTCGAACTTCTTCTATTACCTGTTCGTGTTCTCGATGGTCGTGCCGTTCCAGATGCTCATGTTCACGCTGTCCAATTTGGCGGACCGCATCGGCTTCAACACGCCGTTCAACATCTGCTTTATCTACCTTGGCTTTGGCGCGGGCCTGGCGGTCTTTATGTTCGCCGGCTTTGTAAAGAACATCCCGCTCGAGATCGAGGAGGCGGCCATGATCGACGGCTGCAACCCGGTCCAGGTGTTCTTTAAAATCGTCCTTCCCATCATGAAGCCCACCTATCTTTCGGTCGGCATTCTCGAGACCATGTGGGTCTGGAACGACTACCTGCTGCCCTACCTCACCCTCGACTCCACCAAGTACAAGACCATTCCTATCTTGATCCAGTACTTCCGCGGCGGCTATGGCCACGTCGAGCTCGGCCCCATGATGGCCTGCATCATGATGGTCGTTATCCCCATCGTCATCATGTACATCCTCTGCCAGAAGTACATCATCGACGGCGTGGTGGCAGGTGCCGTCAAGGGCTGATGCCGTAACTGTTTTGCAAGTTTCTGCGGCGCCCCTCAGCGCGGCGCCGCACATCGAAAGGTAAAGACATGGCCGAGATCGTTCTCAAACATGTTCAGAAGGTGTATCCCAACACCGAGTCCAAAAAGAAGGGCTTCTTTGGCAAAAAGAAGAAGACCGAGGAGAAGAAGCATAACCTTAAGGTTACCGAGGATGGCGTGCTCGCTGTAGAGGACTTCAACCTCACCGTTCACGACCAGGAGTTCGTCGTTCTCGTTGGTCCCTCTGGCTGCGGTAAGTCCACGACGATGCGCATGGTTGCCGGCCTGGAGGACATTACCTCGGGCGATGTGCTCATCGACGGCAAGCGCGTCAACGACGTGGCGCCCAAGGACCGCGACATCGCCATGGTGTTCCAGAGCTACGCTCTGTACCCCAACATGACGGTGTACGAGAACATGGCGTTTACGCTTGAGCTCAAGAAGGTCCCCAAAGACGAGATCGACCGCAAGGTTCGCTCCGCTGCCGAGATCTTGGGTATCACCGAGTACCTCGACCGCAAGCCTAAGGCGCTCTCGGGCGGCCAGCGCCAGCGCGTCGCCATCGGCCGCGCCATCGTGCGTGACCCCAAGGTCTTCCTGATGGACGAGCCGCTGTCCAACCTGGATGCCAAGCTTCGTAACCAGATGCGTGCCGAGCTCATCAAGCTGCGCCACGAGATCAAGGGTACGTTCATCTATGTTACTCACGACCAGACCGAGGCCATGACTCTCGGCGACCGCATCGTGGTCATGAAGGACGGCGTCGTCCAGCAGATCGCCACCCCGCAGGAGGTCTTCAACCACCCCGCGAACATCTTCGTCGCCGGCTTTATCGGCGTGCCGCAGATGAACTTCTTCGATGCCCAGCTGGTGCGCTCGGGCGACGGCTTTACCGTCAAGACCGAGGATATGAACGTGGCGCTCGCTCCCGAGACCTGCGCTCAGCTTGCCCTCAACTGGGACGGCGGCGACGTGAAGGAGATCACGGCCGGCGTGCGCCCCGAGCAGATTCTGCTTGCCGACAAGGACGAGGAGGGTGCACTCCAGGGCACCGTCGAGGTGACCGAGCTCATGGGCTCGACCGAGCATGTCCACGTGACCGCTCCCGATGGCCAGTTTGTCCTGATCATTCCCGTTGTCGACCTTGAGGCCAAGGGTGCGCTCAAGGCTGGCGACACCATCTGGTTCAAGTTCGAGAAGAACGCGACCCATCTCTTCGATAAGGTGTCTGGTAAGAACCTTATCTAGGCCCGGTGCATCCAGGCCCTTCCTTTGGGCGACTGCGGCTTTGCCATCCTTTTGCCGTGGTCACATATAAGGCTCCCCTTCCGTCCGCTGGGCGAGAGGGGAGCCTTTCTTTATGACGGGGTTGTCTGGTCGGTCGTTTGTCTTGATCTGTAACAAGTAGAGGATCGAATTGGCTTTAGATGTTACAGAACGAGATTGAGTTGAGCCGCCTGTCCTTTCATCTCGATCTGTAACACGAAGGACTGATTTCGGCAGTTACCTGTTACAGAACGAGATTGTTTTAGCCGGCTTATCCATTTGTCTCGATCTGTAACAGTAAGGGCGGATTTCGGACGTTAGATGTTACAGATTGAGACGATTTAGTCGAGGCGGTTCACAGGGGCAACGCACGGGCACAAAAAACGGAGCCGTGTTGCCACGACTCCGTTCCTCAAGAGGATGGTAAGGGGAATGGGTTAGTCCAGGTGCCAGATCTCGTCGTTGTACTGGGAGATCGTGCGGTCGGACGAGAAGGCGCCGGCGTTGGCGATGTTGATCAGCGCCTTGCGCATCCAGGCGTCCTGGTCCTCGTAGTCGGCCAGCACGCGCTCCTTGGTCTGGATGTACTCTTCAATATCGAGCAGGGCCATAAACCAGTCCTTGCCCTTGATGTCATCGTGCAGACGCTGCAGGCGCTCGGCGTTGCCGGTCGCCATAAAGGCCGGGTTGGTGATGAAGTCCACCAGCAGCTTGATGCCGGGCTTGCGGTAGAGCGCGCCGGCGTCATAGGTGCCGTCGGCGTAGAGCTGCTCGACCTGCTTGGACGAGGCGCCAAAGGTGTAGATGTTCTCGTCGCCCACAAGCTCGGCAATCTCCACGTTGGCACCGTCGAGCGTGCACAGGGTCAGGGCACCGTTGAGCATGAACTTCATGTTGGAAGTGCCGCTTGCCTCCTTGGAGGCCAGGCTGATCTGCTCGGAGATGTCGGCGGCGGGAATCACGCGCTCGGCAGCCGTGACGTTGTAGTTCTCGATCATAACGACCTGCAGGTAGGGGGCTACGTCGGGGTCGTTGGCAATCCACTGGGAAAGCGTCAGGATCAGATGGATGATGTCCTGTGCGATGGTGTAGGCGGGAGCGGCCTTGCCGCCAAAGATGATGGTGACGGGGTGCTCGGGCTTGTTGCCGTTCTTGATATCGAGGTACTTCCAGATAATGTAGAGCGCAAGCATCTGCTGGCGCTTGTACTCGTGGATGCGCTTGACCTGAACGTCGATGATGGCGCCTGCGGGAATCGTCACGCCCTGCTCCAGGGCCATGAATTCGCGCATGATTGCCTTGGCATCGGCCTTGGTGGCGGCCAGGCGCTCAAGAACGCGGCTGTCGTCGGCGAACGCGGCGAGCTTGCTCAGGTCGCCGGTGCGGCGCCAATCGGTGCCGATCACATCGTCGAGCAGGCTGGCGAGTGCGGGGTTGGCACCGTGAATCCAGCGGCGGAAGGTAATGCCGTTGGTCTTATTAGAGAACTTCTCGGGATAGATCTCGTAGAACGGATGGAGCTCGGTGTCCTCCAGGATCTTGGTGTGGAGTGCCGCAACGCCGTTGATGGAGAAGCCAAAGTGGATGTCGATGTGGGCCATGTGGACGGTGTCGTGATCGTCGATGATGGCGACACGCGGGTCATCGTGCTCGGCCTTGGCGATCTCATCGAGCTTGACGATAATGTCGGCGATGGCAGGGGAGACCTTCTGCAGGCTGGTGAGCGGCCACTTCTCGAGCGCCTCGGCAAGAATCGTGTGGTTAGTGTAGGCGACCATGGACCGTACGATGGTCACGGCCTCGTCAAACTCGATGTCGTGCTCGGTGGTGAGCAGGCGAATGAGCTCGGGAATGACCATGGTGGGGTGCGTGTCGTTGATCTGGACCACGGCGTAGTCGGCCAAGTCGTGCAGATTGCTGCCGCGCTCGATGGCCTCGTCGATCAGGAGCTGGGCGGCGTTGCTCACCATGAAGTACTCCTGGTAGATGCGAAGCAGGCGGCCCTGCTCGTCGGAATCATCCGGATAGAGGAACAAAGTGAGGTTCTTGGCGATTTCGGTCTTGTCGAAGTCGATGGAGCTGCCGGGGACCAGACCGTCGTCGACACTTGCCAGGTCGAACAGGCGTAGGCGGTTTTTGGTGGGCTGGCCATAACCGGGCACATTGATGTTGACGAGCTTGGAGGTAACGGCAAAGTCGCCGAACTCAACAGTGTAGGAGTGGTCATCATCGACTAGGATGTCCTGCTCGCCGAGCCACTCGTCGGGGACGGCCTTCTGCTGGTTGTCGACAAAGCGCTGGCGGAACAGACCGTAATGGTAGTTGAGGCCCACGCCGTCGCCGGTAAGGCCCAACGTTGCGATGGAATCCAAGAAGCACGCGGCCAGACGGCCCAGACCGCCGTTGCCGAGCGAAGGCTCGACTTCAAACTCCTCGATCTTATTGAGGTCGTGGCCGGCGGCGATGAGCTGGTCCTTAACCTCGTCATAGATGCCGAGGTCGATCATATTGTTGATGAGCAGCTTGCCGATCAAAAACTCGGCAGAGATGTAATAGAGCTTTTTCTTGCCGTTGTTGAGCGGACAGGCGGCAGAGTGCTCCTGCACGAGCTTGACCAGCAGTTTGTAAATGCGGCGGTCATCGAGTTGCTCGAGCGAAGTTCCAAAGGACTGCTCGGCAAGATCCGCAAGATTGATGCGGGGCATGTTTCCTCCTGTGGTGAGTCGACGACATGTCAGAAATTCAAAAGAAGCCCGCGCGAGGGGATTGGGGTGGCCTCGCGCGGGAAAAGCAAGCGCGTCCGCACGGTGGGGAGGGGTCGGGCGCGGTGGCTCCTATTGAGGAAGCTCGATTTCGG
>USTC01000007.1 GCA_900557505.1 uncultured Collinsella sp. | reverse complement strand
GATCGATAACAGGGCGTCCGTCGGCACCGCCCTCGCCCAACTCAACATCCTCGTAGCTAAAGCACACATCGCGATATTCAACCGCGCCAGCCGTAACCTGCAGGTCCGTGGCACCCGGCTTATCCTGGATATCCGGAGCGGTCGAAAGCACCTCGTCCATGCGTTTAAAGCCGGCGATGGCCTTCTGATACGTTTCGGCCGAATTGACGAGCGTCTCGAGCGGCGTGCAGAACAGCGAAATATAGAGCGCGAAGGTCGCCATATCGACCGCCTGCAGTTGGCCTTGCGCCACCAGCCAACCGCCCAGCAACACTACGATTACATAGAGCACGCCCGAGAGCAGGCCATACGTCGCTGTGTAGACGCCCATGGCGTGATACATATTCTCCTTGGACGAAAGATAGCGGTCGTTAGAGGCGCGGAACTTGGAGCGCTCAGCCTCCTCGTTCGCAAAACTCTTGACCACGCGCATGCCCGCCAGCGAATCCTGCAGCTGAGCATTAATACCGCTAATCTTTTTGCGGTTGTCGCTAAAGACCTCACGCATGCGCATGTTCTGCCAAAACATGATGACCGCAAACACCGCCGTCACCACGGCCATGACAAGCGCCAGCAGCGGGGCAATAGCAAAGAGGATCACAAACGAGCCGACGATCTCGATGCCGCAGATGATAATCCACTCGGGCACGTGGTGTGCCGCCTCGCAGATATCGAACAGGTCGTTGACCACGCGGCTCATCATGTCACCCGAGCTGTTGCGATCGAAGTACGCAAAGCTAAAGCGCTCGTACTGATCGAACAGGTCCTCGCGCATCTTGGACTCCATGCGCGCGCCCATCACGTGGCCCCAGTAACTCACAAAGTAGCGACAGGCGCAACGGATGGCATACATCAGCACCAGACCAACCGCGATCATACCGAGCGCCTGCATAATAGCAGCCTGACCCTGGGTAAAGAGCCCACCAGTCAGATTGCGCAGAATAATAGGAAACGCCAGGTCAATGGCGGCAAGCACCAGGGCGCAAACAGTATCGGCAACAAAAAGCCCCATCTGGGGCTTGTAATAAGAAAGAAAACGCTTAAACATGCAGTCCTCGGGGAGAAATAAATAGGGTGAGAAATCTGGTTGAACCGTTCGAGTTGAAAGAAAAGCAGCCCAACAAGCATAACGCCGATGTTCTGGCAACGTCAGCGAAAACGTCCCTAAGCGAGCAAGGTGCCTTGAAAGAGGAGCGACGCGTACTTCGGTACGCGAGCGACGATTGAAAGGCAGATTGCCGCTTAGGGGCGTTTGCAGCGTCGACTCGTTACGCGGTTTGGTAAAACCGCGTAACCTAGAGTTCGGCTCCGCCCAAGCGGTGCGCGATGCTATCGCAGGCCAAGGCGCCCACGACGGTCTTGGCATCTTCGATCTTGCCGTCGAGCACGGCGTCGATCAGCTCGTGCAGCGGCACCAGATCCACGTTGACAAACTCGTCATCATCGGGGTTGGGTGCATCGAACTCGAGCTTGGTGGCCAGGTAGATGTGAATGATCTCGTCACAGAAGCCGCAGGACGTGACAATCGACGTCAAAAAGCGAATGCGACCGGCCCTAAAGCCCGTCTCCTCATGCAGCTCGCGCTTGGCGCAATCGAGCGGGTCCTCGCCTGGATCGAGCTTGCCGGCGGGAATCTCGACCGTAACGCGGTCGATGGCGGTGCGGTACTGACGCACCAGTACAATCTTGCCGCTCTCGGTCAGTGCCACAACGGCCGCCGCACCCGGATGGCGAACGATATCGCGGGCGCTGCGGTGACCGTTGGGCAGCTCAACCTCAAGACGGTGGACGTCGAGGATCTTGCCCTTCCAGGCACACTCCTCCGAAAGAATCTTCTCGTGCAGCTCGGCATCGTGCGGGTCGTCGTCGCCCAGCACCAGCGACGGCTCGTCAGCGACCTCGCCACCAGGCTCGCCCTCGGCGTGCCCATACATGCGGCTGTCCTCTTCGACGATCTGCGCATCCACGAGCTCTTCGTTCTTCTCGTCCATCCGTCTCATCCCTCTCGGACTTTAGGCATCCCAGGCGTCACGGCCGCGCAGCGCACGCAGACCGATGTCATGACGCAGGGTCTTGCCCTCAAAATCAATCTTCTCGCAGGCCTCGTAGGCAAGGTTGCGAGCGTTCTCAAACGTATCGCCCAGCGCGGTCACGGCAAGCACTCGGCCACCGTTGGTCACGAGCTGACCGTCCACCACGGCGGTGCCGGCATGGTACACGGTCACGTTCTCCATGGCCTCGGCGTCGGCGATGCCGGTGATGACTTTGCCCTTCTCGTAGCTGCCGGGGTAGCCCGCGCTCGTCAGGACAACGGCCACGGCCCACTCGTCACGCCAATCGAGCTCAATCTGATCAAGCTCGCAGTTGGCGCAGGCGAGCATAACCTCGACCAGGTCATTCTTGAGGCGCGGCAGCACGACCTGCGTCTCGGGGTCGCCAAAGCGGGCGTTGAACTCCAACACCTTGGGGCCGGCGGGGGTAAGCATAAAGCCACCGTACAGGCAGCCGCGGTAGCCGATGCCCTCGGCGGCAAGCTCGGCCACGGTCTGCTCCATGACCGCCACCATGGTGGCGTGCTCCTCGTCGGTCACGATGGGCACCGGGCTGTAGACGCCCATGCCACCGGTGTTGGGGCCCTTGTCGCCCTCGAGTGCACGCTTGTGATCCTGCGAGGTGGCCATAGGACGCACGGTCTTGCCGTCGGTAAAGGCCAGCAGCGAGCACTCGGGGCCAACCAGCATCTCCTCAATGACAACGGTGTTGCCGGCATCGCCAAAGGTGCCGCCAAAGCACTCGCGCACGGCCTCCTCGGCCTGCGCAAGCTCAGTCGCCACGATAACGCCCTTGCCCGCAGCCAGGCCGTCAGCCTTCACGACCAGCGGGGCGCCCTGCTCGCGCACATAGGCAAGAGCCGAAGCCTCGTCAGTAAACGAGCCGTAGGCGGCCGTCGGAATGCCGGCACGCTCCATGAGCTGCTTGGAGAATAGCTTGGAGCCCTCCATCTGAGCGCCCTCGGCACCCGGACCAAAGCAGGGAATGCCCGCCGCGCGCACGGCGTCGGCAACGCCCGCCACGAGCGGAGCCTCGGGGCCAATCACCACGAGTCCGCATCCGTGGCTCTGCGCAAACGCCCCCACGGCCGCAGGATCGCAATCGTCGAGAACCACGTTCTCGCCGCAGCTCGCGGTGCCGCCGTTACCCGGCGCAATGTAGAGCTTGCCGGCGCGCGGTGATGCTGCGAGCTTTGCTGCCAGAGCATGCTCACGGCCGCCGCTGCCCAACAACAGGATGTCGATGGTTTGAGTGTCCGCCTTCAAGGGTGCCTCCTCTATGGATGAACGGCCCGCTCCGCGCGAGCCCTTTGCAAGCAAATATACCCCTCGGCCGCCCGTCCGGGCTGCAAAGGGGTATATCGCAATAACCGTATAAACCGATTACTTCCAGAATCGGTTGATGATCTGCTCGCGATCGGCGCCGACGCCAATGAACGTCACGCGGGTGTGTGCCAGATCCTCGATAAACGCCACGTAGTCCTGAGCCTCCTGCGGCAGCTCCTCAAAGCTGCGGCAACCGGTGATGTCGCACTTCCAGCCCGGAAGCTCCTCGTAGATGGGCTTGGCGTGCTCAAAGCGAACCTGATGCTCGGGCACGCTCGTGTAACGCTCGCCATCGACGTCATAGGCAACGCATACCTTAATGGTGTCGAAGGCCGAAAGCACGTCGAGCTTGGTCATGGCGATATCGGTGAGGCCGTTGACACGCGAGGCGTAGTTGGCGATGGGGCCATCGAACCAACCGCAGCGACGACGACGGCCGGTAGTCACGCCGTACTCATAGCCTTCCTCGGTCAGCGTATGGCCGGCCTCGGACTCATAGGAAAGCTCGGTGGGCATGGGGCCCGAACCAACACGGGTGATATAGGCCTTCATGACGCCCAGCACGCGGTCGACATTCTTCATACCGACACCGGAGCCGGTGATGGCACCGCCGGCGGTGCAGTTGGAAGATGTCACGTACGGATAGGTGCCGTGGTCGATGTCGAGCAGCGTCGCCTGGGCACCCTCGAACAGCAAATCCTTGCCCTCGTCGATCATGTTGTTGAGCAGTAGGCTCGTCTCGGTGATGTAGGGACGCAGGCGCTCGGCCATGGGCAGGTACTCGTCGCAGATCTGATCCACGGTGTAGGTGGGCAGGTGGTAGATGAGCTCCAGCTCGGGATTCACACGGGCAAGAGCGGTCTCCAGCTTGTCGCGGAACAGCGCCTCGTCCAGCATGTCCTGCATGCGCAGGCCGATGCGGGCCATCTTGTCCTGGTAGCACGGACCGATGCCGCGCTTGGTGGTACCGATGTTCTTCTTGCCGAGCTTCTGCTCAAAAGCACCATCCAGGTCGATGTGGTACGGCATGATGATGTGCGCGTTGCCACTGATCTTGAGGTTCTTGGTGGTGATGCCGTCGGCCTCGAACATGTCAATCTCCTCAAGGACGACCTTGGGGTTGACGACGCAGCCGTTACCGATCACCGACACATGGTCGGAATACATGATGCCGGAGGGCACCTGGTGCAGGCCGTACTTCTTGCCGTTGACGACGATGGTGTGGCCGGCGTTATTACCGCCCGAATAGCGCACGACGGCATCGAAGTCGCCGGCGACCAGGTCGCAAATCTTACCCTTGCCCTCATCGCCCCACTGGGCACCGACCAAAACGGTTGACGGCATGTTTACTCCTTACATTCATGGACTGTCTACGCGCCACGCTGGCACGCAGAAGCACAAAACATTCCCAGTATACCCGTGCAACGGGCGCCTGTCCTACTCCTCGGTATGCGCCCCATCAAGCTCATAGAACTTGGTGGATGCCGGCAGGAACATCAGGTCGACGTCACCGATCGGGCCCGAACGGTTCTTGGCCACGACGATACGTGTAACGCCCTCGTCGGGTCGATCGTCACGCGAGGCCTCGGCCTCATCGGCGGAGCGGTCCAAGAACATAACGATGTCGGCGTCCTGCTCGATGGAGCCCGATTCACGCAGGTCGGACAGCTGCGGGCGTTTGCCGGTACGGGACTCGACCTGACGCGACAGCTGCGACAGCGCGATCAACGGAATCTTGAGCTCCTTGGCCATGATCTTTAAGCCACGCGACATCTCGGAGACCTCGACGGTACGGCTCTCGGAGCGACGTCCCGGCGGAGGACTCACCAGCTGCAGGTAGTCCAGGATGATGATGGCCTTCTCCTTGTTGTGGAGCATGCGGCGGCTCTTGGCGCGGATCTCGGTCACCGTGGTGCCGGGCGTATCGTCAATCAAAATGTCGAGCTTAGACAAGGTCTGCGTGGCCTCGTTGATATTGGCCCACTGCTCGGGGCTAATGCGGCCCGTACGGAAGTCGCTGATCGAGATCATGGCGTAGGCGCAAATCAGGCGCTGGGCAATTTCCTTGCCCGACATCTCCAGCGAAAAGAAGCCGACGGTATAGCCCGCAGCGGCGGCATTCAGCGCCAGGTTCAGAGCGAACGACGTCTTACCCACGGCAGGGCGGGCGCCGATAATGATGAGCTGGCCCTCGCGGAAGCCCATGAGCATGCGGTCGAGTGACGGGAAGCCGGTGGGCACGCCCGCGGCCTGTCCGCCGGCCTTACACACTTCCTCGGCCTCGTTATAGGCCTCGACCATAAACTCGGTCAGTGTCTTATAGCTCGACTTGACCTCGCGCGCCGTGACCTTGAGCAGCTTGCTCTCGGCCAGCTCCACGACCTCTTTGGTGTCGGTAGGGGCGTTATAGGCCAGCGCGTTGATCTCGTTGGTGGCACCGATCAGCTCGCGCAGCATCGAGTCGCGACGGACGATGGCGGCATGGTGCTGCCAGTTCACGAGCGACAGGGTCTGACCCATCAGCTCCAAAATGTAGGCCTCGCCGCCCACGGCATCAAGCTTGTTGATGCTACGCAGGTAATCGATCAGCGAGATAGAGTCGATGGGAATGCGGCTGTTGTACATATCGACCATCGCGGTGTAGATGGTCTTATGAATGGGCCGGTAGAAGTCATCGGGCTGCAGCTCGACCTGGGCTTCCTCGACCACCTCGGGCGACAGCAGCATGGCGGCCAGTACATTGGCCTCTGCATCTTGGTTTTGAGGGAGACCCAACTTGGAGCCACGGTCCTCGACCGTCAGCCCCGCCTCCCTTTCGTCATATGCCATGAGCATCCTCATTCATATCGCTTGCGAGCATCCATAGTATCAGCCACAGCCCCAAAACGGGCCGCGCCCCGGCAATCATCACCGAACGAAACGGATGAACGGTCCCGCATTTGGGACTTCACCGCAACGCCTGCCATGGCGCTCGCATCGCGCTAAAAAGCAAAAAGGGCGCCCTGGTCTCCCAGAGCGCCCTTCTTAGAACAAGATTGTTGCGTTGCAGCAAATGCTACTCGGCAGCAGCCTCAGTCTCGACCTCGGCGGTCTCGGCCTCGGCGACCTCAGCGGCCTCCTCGACCTCAGCCTCGGCAGCGAGCTCCTCGGCGGTAACGCCAACGAGAACGACAACCTCGGCCTTGATCTCGCGGTACAGCGAGATGGCAACGGTGTGGGCACCGGCAACCTTGATGGGCTTACCGAGCTCGACGCGCTTGCGGTCGATGTCCATACCGAGCTGAGCCTTGATGGCGTCAGCGATTATAGCGGCGGTAACGGAGCCAAAGAGGATGCCCTCGTCGCCGACCTTGACGTCAACGGTGACCGTCTTGCCCTCGAAGGCAGCCTTGGTCTCGTTGGCGGTAGCCAGACGGACGGCCTCGCGCTTGGCGATGTTGTTGCGACGCTCGTCAAGCTGCTTGAGGTTGCCCTTGGTGGCGGCAACAGCGAGCTTCTTAGGGAACAGGAAGTTCTCAGCGTAACCCTGAGCGACCTCTACGACGTCACCCTCGCCGCCCTTGCCCTTGATCTCATCGAGAAGAATAACCTTCATGATGCGTCTCCCTTCTTAGCCGCGGTCGCGGTTGCCACGAGAGGAAACCACGGGGACGGTGTACGGCAGGAGAGCCATCTCGCGGGCGCGCTTGATGGCGTTGGCGATGTCATGCTGATGCTGCGTGCAAGCGCCAGTGACGCGACGGGGCTTGATCTTGCCACGGTCGGTCATGTACTTACGGAGAAGCTGAGTGTCCTTATAGTCGATGAACTCAGTGTTCTCCTTGCAGAACTGGCAGTACTTACGACGCGGCTGACGTGCAGAAAAATCATTAGCCATGTCAAAATACCTTTCGTTTGGCAACTTCGGCGAACCGAAGCCGCCTCTCACTCAAAAATAGGTGAACAGCCCTTAAAACGGGATGTCCTCATCGTAGACGTCGACCGCGGGCGGCGTAGCCACCGGTGCGGCAGGACGCGGTGCGGGCGCTGCAGGGGCTGCGGGGGCGTAACCGCCCTGATCGTAGCCACCCTGGCCACCACGGGAGCTCATAAACTCGATCTCATCGACGATGACTTCAAGCTTGCTCCGGCGCTGGCCGTCGCGCTCCCAAGAGCTGTAGCGCAGCTTGCCCTCGATCGCGACCTTGTTTCCCTTTGCCAGGAAACGGCTCACGGCCTCGGCGCGCGTGCCGAACATAGTGCAGTCGACAAAGTTGGGATAGTCCTCCCACTCGCCAGTCTGCGGGTTGCGGCGACGATCGTTCACGGCGACGCCAAAGGACAGAACCTGGGTTCCGCCGGCGGTGGCGCGCAGCTCGGGATCACGCGTGAGGTTACCGGTGATGTTCACTCGATTGATGCTCATAACTCACTACTTCCTCTTGGGGCACAAGCCCAGTCCAAAACGACAGTCTTACTCCTGGTCGTCGCGACGGACGATCATGTGGCGGACCACAGCGTCGGTGATGCGCAGGACGCGATCAAGCTCGGCGATCTGGGTAGGATCTGCGTGGAAGTTGATGAGGGTGTAGTCACCATCGGTGAGGTCGTTGATCTCGTAGGCGAGCTTGCGCTTGCCCCACTCGTCAACGGAGTCGACCTTGCCAGCGCCCTCAGCGATCGTGGTATCGATACGCTTCATAACAGCGAGACGAGTCTCGGGGTCGAGCGACGGGTCAACAAAGAACAGCAGTTCATAAGCCTTCATATTGTCACCTCCTCTGGGCAAATGTGGCTTCAGGTCGTGAAGGTGCGCCTGAAGCAGGAAAAGACTTGGTAATAATATCTTTCAACCTCCCAGGCTGCAAGAATATGCAGCTACAACCTCATGACCTCCACATATGTCCATACTCACACGGCACTTCATGCGTCTTCCAACCAAATGCTGACCAAATGCTTGACGGATCTGTGGACAAGACACGGCGCTGCGAGGACAAACCAAATCAAACCGCAGGTCAGCAATTGCAAGGCTGTGGTCGCGAAATGCATACCAGTGGTTCACAACACTGTTCAAAGATTTTTAAAATTGCTGCCACGTCGTTTATAAATACCCATTTTGAACAATTTGCCGCATGCAGCCCTGCTGGTCAGAGCCCTTTTTTGGCCTCCTGGATCCCATCACGAAGCCAAACGTTTCAAAAAATGCTAACTTTTCTGTTTGCACTTTGCGATTCCTCGTGTATACTGACTTTCGCATTTAACGGAGAGTTGTCCGAGTGGCCGAAGGAGCACGATTGGAAATCGTGTAGGCGTCAAAAGCGTCTCCAGGGTTCAAATCCCTGACTCTCCGCCAGTTAATTCCAAAGCAGGCCTTCGAGCCTGCTTTGTTTTTACCCCACGCGGAGGGGTGGCAGAGTGGTTGAATGCGGCGGTCTCGAAAACCGTTTGGCCTGTATAAGGTCACGAGGGTTCGAATCCCTCCTCCTCCGCCATTTTGGTTGAGAAAGCTCCCGGGAATGGGAGCTTTTTTGTTATCGGATCCCCTCTCGGCCGCACATCCCAACCAAACATGTACGTCACCCTCCAAAAACGACATTTTTTGACATCTTTGAAGGCTGACGTACACGTTTGGATTGAGCTCACGGGAGTGGCACTATTCGGAAGGTGCCTCTTCGTCTCGCATGCCTTTCCAGTTGCGGATAAGCGTCTTGCGTAGTTCGTTTTGCTCTCGCTGGTACCCGGTGTCGGTACAGCGAGGCATGCCGAGTGCTTCGCGAATGTTGTTCATGGCGCGGTGAAAGGCGAGCTGGCTACCGAACTGAGCCGAAGTGAGCGTAACGATTCGATATCCCATTTGGGAGAGAACGGCCTCTCGCTCCGCATCTGCCCCCTTGCGCTCGAACTCATCGTGAAAGCCGCCCTTATATTCGATACCGAGCTCCCTGCGCTTGTAGGTAACGAGCGCATCGATTTTGAGTGTTCGAGCTTTGGCGCAATGCCAGAGACGTTGAGGGATCTCGAGCGGTTTGTTGAGTTCGATACCTCGGATGCCAACCCCGCCTTCGCTTGTTGGGAGCGAGAGGGCGATTGCCGAAGCGGTCTCCATAGGCGAGGCCGAGTGATCGTAGATGTGCCTGAGCGCGAGCCGTGCACGTGTGGCACCGGGTTTGCCGGGGTGCCGATCGAGCAGTTCGGTTATTTCATCCTTGGAGGTGGCGGCTGGTTGCTCGGTATAATGGTCGGCGGGATTGAGCCTCATGCGATAATCGCCGCAAACTTCATAGCCATATTCGAGATATTCGATCCTATCCATCCACTCGGCAGCGAGCACGAAGGTGAAGGCTTCGTCGGTGATGAAGATTCCGGGCGTCAACTCGTCAATATGCTCGTAGGGAAGATTTTGTCCAAGAATGTGGCAAATGACGCCTTTGGTGCGAATTCGCTCGAATTCGAATACAACCGAGATATCGATAGTTTTGAGCATATCGGACGGAATGCCGCAGTCGGTAAGGGCCTGTCGTATGCGCGCAACGCGTTGCTGGGTGGAGATGCCTCGTACGCCTATCTGGTAGTCGTGCCGCGCAAGAGACTGAACCAAATTCTGGGGCGCATGATGGACAAGCCATGCGGTTTTATGCGAAATGAGAACAGGAGTATCCATTGAGGGCCTCTCGCTCTGAGCCGGTATCCAACTCTTATGTCCGTTGAAGTGGGGGAATATACCGGATGTGAGTAAATTAACTCACTCATGCTGTGAGCTCAATCCAAACATGTACGTCAGCCTCCAAAGATGTCGAAAAATGTCGTTTTTGGAGGGTGACGTACATGTTTTGGATCCCTGGCATTCCAGCAACGCCACGCCCGCATCCGCTGCTAACCGTTTACCGAGCAATGGGGTCGCAATCGGCGCCGAACATGTACTATGTACGGGCACTGTCCAAACCCGTAACTCAAAGGACCCCATCTTGCCCGTCGCCGCCGCTATAACCGTTACCTCACATGCCTCGGATGCCATGGTCGCCATCCCCTTTTGGCTCGAGATGTTCGCCGTTGTCGCCGCATCGATCTCGGGCGTGCTGGTTGCGCGCGAACACAAGCTCGACCTGGTGGGCGCGGTCGCGCTCGCGGTGGTCTGCGGTCTGGGCGGCGGTCTTTTGCGCGATATGACACTCCAGGTCGGCAACGTCTACATCCTCAACCAGCCAATGGCGCTGCCGCTCTCCATCGCCACGGCGGCCATCATCTACATCTTCCCGGCAATCGTCGATAAACCCGAGAAACTCATCCCATTGCTCGACATCATCTCGGTCGGCATCTACGCCGCCACCGGAGCGGACAAAGCACTGGTCTACGGCTTTGCGCCGGCCGTATGCATCATGATGGGCTTTTTCACCGCGGTGGGTGGCGGCATGTTGCGAGACGGCTTTATGGGCGTGGTTCCGGGCATTTTCCAACGTACTAACTTTTATGCCATCGCCGCCATCGCCGGATCGACAAGCTATGTGTGTCTCGTTATGAGCGGCATCATGAGCAATGTTGCCGCGCTGGTCGTATGCGTCGCAGTGACCATGGGTCTGCGCTGGCTCTCGCTGCGCTTTGACATCAAAAGCCCCACCGAAGAAGACATCGCGCGCTTCTTGCATCGCAAAAAGTAGACAGCGCGGCACGACCCTTCGAAATGCAACTGAGAGGTTCTTTTAGAGCGCCCGCACGTTGGGTACCCTGTTAGATACATGTCGAGTATCTAACGAAGGATTCACTATGCCTTGCAACCCAGAACCGTCGTCCCGGTGCCGTAAAGCGCAGGCCCGCATCGCCCTCCTATTCGCACTGATTGCACTTGCGCTGACCGCGCTTCCCACGACGTCGTTCGCCGGCACAGACACCGCGGGCAACGTGCTCGCAACCGAAATTGACTCAAATCCGTCTGGCGTCGAAGGCGACCTGTACTGGGCCGGCAAAAGCCTTAACCTAGACGACGCTTCCATCGGCCGCGATATTATCGCCGCGGGCGATACCCTCTCGATTCGCGACTGCACCGTAGGCGGCGCCGTTCGCCTGGCGGCGCGCACCATCGATATCTCCAAAACTGCAATCGATGGCAGCGTGACGGTAGCCGGTCAGCATGTCGTGCTCAACACTGGTAGCACCGCCAACTGTTTTTACGCAATGGGCGAGACGGTTGCCCTGCGCGGCTCCGCCAAGTCGGCAGCGCTCGCAGGCGACACCGTGACCATCGATGGCACCGTCGACGGCGATGTCGAGGTTTGGGCCGATAAGCTCGTCTTGGGCAAGAATGCCCGCATTACCGGCACCGTGAGCGCGCATGTTTCCGAAGACCCCGAGCGCGCCGCAGAAGCCGAGGTCGGCGCGCTCAAGATCGACCGCACCGAGAACGAAGATACTTCCACCCTTAACGATATCGTCGGCGGCATCGTGGCCGCAGCCCTGTCGACCTGCTTTATCGCCTTGTTGCTCGAGCTCGTCTTTCCGCGAGCGACCGCCAGCGCCGCCGGAATGCTCCACCAGCGCCCCACGCCCCTGTGGGTGAGCGGTCTTCTGGGCACGATCGCTATCGTCCCCGCCGTCCTACTGCTGATTATCTCCATCGCTGGCCTGTCGCTTGCCGGAACCCTCTTGTGCGGCGTTATCGGCATCGCGCTGGTCTCCACCGCTTTTGCGGGCTGCGCAATCGCCCGCATGGTCGGACACAACCAGAACCGCTACGCTATGGCCGCCGTGGGCGGTATCGCCGCAGGAGCCCTCACGGGACTTCCCCTCATCGGCGACTTCATCAGCGGCGTGGCCTTTGTCTTTATGCTCGGCTACGTTATCCAAATCATCTGGTGCAACGCCCGCCTCAAGCCCCAGCAGGCCACCAACACCCCGGGCCTTCCCTCCGCCTAGCCGTCGATCCACCCGCAAAGGGGACAGTCACCTTTGTGGTGGTGCAGACCAACTCAATCCCTGTGTACCAGAAAGGGCGCCGACCATTGCGGTCGACGCCCTTTCTTATTGGCGGTTATAAGCCCCAGCGCTTATTTGTTGACCTGGCCGGCGCGGACGGCTGCCTTCTTGCGGTCGGTGGCGTTGAGCAGACGCTTGCGCAGGCGGATGTTCTTGGGAGTGATCTCCACCAGCTCGTCGTCGGCGATGTACTCCAGCGCCTCCTCCAGCGAGAAGGTGCGAGGCGGCACCAACTGCACGGAGATGTCGGAGGTCGAGGAACGTTGGTTGCCCAGGTTCTTGGTACGGGCGATGTTGACGACCATGTCGCCGGCCTTGCTGCGCTCGCCCACGATCATGCCCTCGTAGCACTCGGTACCCGGCTCAACAAACAGCTGGCCGCGCTCCTGCAGCGTACCCAGGGCATAGGCAACGGCCTTCTCGGTGGTCATGGAGATCATGGCGCCGTTCTGGCGATTGCCGATCTCGCCGGCGTAGGGACCGTACTCCAGGAAGGTGTGGTAGAACACGCCCTCGCCGTGGGTGACGTTCATAATGCGGTTCTTAAGACCCATGATGCCGCGCGTCGGGATCTTAAACTCGAGGTGCGTCACGATGCCCGAGGTGTCCATGCTCGTCATGATGCCGCCGGAGGTGCCGAAGACCTCAACGACCTTGCCCGAGTACTCGTCCGGGCACTCGACAACAGCCTGCTCGACAGGCTCCAGCTTGTTGCCGTTCTCGTCTTTCTTAAACAGAACGCGGGGACGGCCGACCTGGAACTCAAAGCCCTCGCGGCGCATGGACTCCATCAGGACGGACAGGTGCAGAATGCCGCGGCCAGAGACCTCGACGCCGCTCTTGTCCTCGAGTTCCTCGATCTTCATGGTTACGTTGTTCTCGGCCTCGTTGAACAGGCGCTCCTTGAGCTGGCGGGCACCCACGATGTCGCCGTCACGGCCGACGAGCGGGGAGGTCGAAGCCTCAAAGACGATGGACAGGGTCGGCGGGTCGATCTCGATGGGCTCGAGCTCGACGGGGTTCTCGGGGTCGGTGTAAACATCGCCGATATCGGTGCGGTCAATACCCACGACGGCGGCGATATCGCCGGCGCCGACTTCCTGACACTCGGTGCGGCCCAGATAGTCGAAGGTAAAGAGCTGCTTGACGGTAGCGGTAGCGCTGGAGCCGTCGTTCTTGACGACCAGAATCTGGTCGCCCTGGTGAATCGCGCCGGAGTACACGCGACCGATACCGATGCGGCCAACGAAGTTGGAGTGGTCGATGGTCACGCACTGCATGGCCAGCGGGGCGTTCTCGTCAACCTCGGGCGCGGGCATGTCGTCGATGATCATATCGAGCAGCGGATACATGTCCATGTTGCCGTCGTTGGGGTCAAGGCGGGCAAAGCCATTCATGGCGCTGGCGTAGACCACGTGCTCCATGGCGAACTCGAGCTGGTCGTCGGTGGCGCCCAGGTCGGCCATCAGGTCCAGGCAGTCGTTGTAGGCCTTCTCGGGGTTGGCACCCGGACGATCTGCTCGAAGGTTTCGCGCTCATGCTTGGCATAAGCCTTCAC
>USTC01000006.1 GCA_900557505.1 uncultured Collinsella sp. | reverse complement strand
GCTTGGAATCCAGGGTGAGTACGGCAATGGACACGCCGCATTCGTTAACACCGTCGAGCTGGGCAAACGGGCCCATGAGTGCGGCGGCACGTCTGGCGACGGAGTCAAGCGGAGTGTTATCGCCCAGGTTGTTAAGGGCGGCAAACCCGATGGAGGCATGGCCGCCGCGTGGGTGATTGCGCACCAGCAGCGCCGAGGTGTCGTCCTTAAAGTCGTAATTGCGACCGGTGCGCACGCGGCCTTCGGCATCTACGGCGACAAAAGCGCTGCAGGAAAACTGCGGCGCTTGGACATGTGCCGGCACACCGGGCAGCACCTGCGCCACTATGGCATCGATGTAGGCCTGGTCGTCGCGCACGCCAGCGGCGATGATGCGGTCGAGGTCGTAGTCGTAAGCGATGTCGATTGCGTACAGGTCATAGCCATCCGCGTAGCCGGTCAAGCGTTTGAGCGACGCGGCGGACTTGATTTGCTTGCGGTAAACGATGCCGGCGGCAGCGGCAAGGCCGGCGGCGACTCCCGCGACACCGCAGGCGATGGCAATGTTACGTGGCTTCATGACGGCTCCTCTCGTCCTGTTAGCGCAATTGTCGCAAAGGGAGCGCGGGCATGATGGCTCAACTTGGTGAGCGGCGCGGAATTAAGCACGGAATGAAGAGTGCGGCGCTGGCGCGGCGGGGTATGCTGGAGGGGACCATCAACCCAGCGAAAGGGGAGAGCATGACGGATCAGGAAACGCCCGAGCGCGCACATGTGACGGCCGACGATATCGAGGCCGCCAACGACCTTATCGACTTTATCGAGGCGTGCCCCAGCATGTTCCATACGGCAGCGACCATTATGGCCGAGCTCGACGAGGCAGGCTTTACCTACCTGCCCGAGAATGCGGCGTGGGACATCGAGCCGGGCGGGCGTTATTACACGCAGCGCAACACCTCGAGCGTTGTTGCCTTTAAGGTGGGCGAGGACCTGGCCGCGACGTGGGGCGAGGACGGCGTTGCCGGTGACTATCATTTTCAGCTCACGGCGTCGCACAGCGATTCGCCGACGTTTAAGGTCAAGGCCGTGCCCGAGCTCGACGGCGCGGGCGAGACGTTGCGCTTGAACACCGAGGCCTACGGCGGCATGATCGACTACACCTGGTTTGATCGTCCGCTGGCGCTGGCCGGTCGCGTGCTGGTGCGCGAGGGCGACCGTGTCGAGAGCCGCTTGCTTGCCACCGAGCGCGAAGTCGCTATTATCCCGAGCCTTGCCATCCACATGAACCGCGGCGTTAACGAGGGCTTTGCGCCCAACCGAGCCGTTGACCTGTGTCCGCTCATCAGCGCCGGCGAGCTTAAGCAGGGTGACTTCGATGCCCTGATCGCCGACGAGCTGGACGTTGAGCCCGAGCAGATTCTGGGCCGCGATCTGTTCCTGGTCAATCGTCAGGATGCGCGCATTTGGGGCTGGGCCGATGAGTTTATCTCGACGCCCAAGCTCGACGACCTGGCCTGTGCCTATACCTCGCTACAGGCATTTTTGGGCGCCGAAAACGCGCACGACGTCTCGGTCTTCTGCTGCTTCGATAACGAGGAGGTTGGCTCCGAGACCAAGCAGGGTGCCATGTCGACCTTCTTGGCCGACGCGCTGCGCCGCATCAACGGATCGCTGGGTTTTGACGACGAGTCGTACCATCGCGCACTTGCTGCCTCGATGCTTGTAAGCTGCGACAACGCACATGCCGTGCACCCCAACCACGCCGAGAAGTGCGATGCCCGCAATCAGGTGGTGCTCAACGGCGGTATCGTCATCAAGGAAGCCGCCAACCAGCACTACTGCACCGATGCCTTTAGCCGTGCGGTGTTCCAGGCTATTTGCGATGACGCCGACGTGCCCACGCAGGCCTTCGCCAACAAGAGCGACATGGCCGGCGGCTCCACGCTCGGTAACCTGTCGAACATGCAGGCGAGCATGCATGCCGTGGACGTGGGCCTACCGCAGCTGGCCATGCACTCAAGCTACGAGACCGGCGGCGTACGCGACGTGATGTACGCCATCCGCGCCCTCACCGCCTTCTACGAGCGCAACCTAACCATCAACGGCGCCGAAAGCGTAGAGCTCTAAAATCGACCAAAATGGGATGACAATTTTGGCAGGTTTTATCTGGGCAAATGCCACAACGCCAACGGCAAGACGGAACTGCTAAGGCTTGCAGATAAAGCTGGCGCCAGCGAAACGTCGCAGGTAGAGCAAAAGTCAGCGAGAGCCCGCTAGGGCGAGCAAGGTGACGTGAAAGAGGAGGGCATAGGCCTTTTGGCCATGCCCGACGATTGAACGTCAGATTGCCGCTCTGGCGGGCTCGCAGCGTCGAGTGGTTCCGGCGTTTGTTAAAACGCCGGAACAGATCCCCTAATGTTCGATCCAGCAGCGAAGCGTCTCGCCGGCTTGCAGATGACGCAGATTCTCTGCGGCAATGTCGACCACGTTGTTGAGCGTGGCTGCCAGGTGGAACCAGCCGGAGACGTGTGGCGTGATGAGCATGTTGGGCGCATCCCACAGGGGGCTTGTCTCAGGCAGCGGCTCGGGGTCGGTGACGTCGACCGCGGCGCCGGCAAGGTGTCCGGACTCAAGAGCGGCAACCAGATCGTCGGCAACAACAAGGTCACCGCGGCCACCATTGGCAAAGAAGGCGCCCGGCTTCATCGCGGCGAAGAACTCGGCGTTCGCCAGGCCGCGGGTCTCGGGTGTGCTGGGCATAAAGGATGCGACGACGTCGGCCTCGGCCAGGCGCTCGGGCAGGGCGTCCATGCCGTCCATGTCCTCAAACACAATGGGGTAGACGAGCGGATGGCGCTTGATGCCGCGGACGTGCGCACCCATACTGCGGCAGAGCGTGGCGAAGTGGCCGCCGATATCGCCCGCGCCCAGCACCAGTACGTTGGCGTTTTTGAGCGAGGTAACCGGCCCCAAATCCTCCCAGCGATGCTCGCGCTGCAAATCGTGATAGCCGGGCAGGCGCTTCATCATGGAAAGGGCCATGGCAAACATGTGCTCGCTTACGGCCTGGCCGTAGGCGCCCACCGAGCAAGACAGTTTGGCGTCGGCTGGCACGGTGCCGGCGGCCAGGTAATCGTCATAGCCGGCGGTCTGCAATTGCAACAGCTGGAGATGCTCGCATGCCGTGAGCATGTCAGGGTCGATGTTGCCCAAGATCACGTCGGCATCGGCGACCTGCTCGCGCGTGGCGGCGTTGGAGCTCGTGTAGATAAAGTCCTCGCCCGGAGCGCTCGACTCAAGAATTGCGCGATGGCGGTCGTTGACGGGCAACAAAACCAGGATGTTCACAAGCAGTCCTCTCCGCTCGACCTGCCAAAAAGGGACAGGTTTATTATTGGCAGGTTTTATCAGGCAAAACGTTCAAATAAAAACGCCGGATGCAAGACGAGCGTGCCCGTCAGCATCCGGCGCATCTACAGCTACCAGCTCAGCAGCTCGTAACCGTCCTCGGTCACCACGAGCTGTACCTCGCACTGGGCCGAATCGCTGCCGTCCTTGGTGCGCACGCACCAGCCATCGCCCTTGCTGATCTTGATGTCGGGCGCTCCGGCATTGACCATGGGCTCAATGGTAAAGACCATGCCCGGGGCCATGATGGTGTCCACATCGGGTGCCTCGGTGGTAAAGCCCACAAACGGGTCCTCGTGGAACTCCTTACCGATGCCGTGTCCGCCGTACTCGCGCACCACGCTAAAACCGGCGTCCTCGATCGTCTTTTGCACGGCCTCGGCCATGACGGACAGCGGCAGCCACGGCTTGACGGCCGCCAGACCCGCCTCCACGCTGGCGCGGGTGACGTCGACCAGGCGCTGGCGCTCGGCCGAGACCTCGCCGATGCAGAACATGCGGCTCGAGTCGCTAAAGTAGCCGTCCAAAATCGTGGAGCAGTCCACGTTGATGATGTCGCCCTCGTGCAACACGTCCGCATCGCAGGGGATGCCGTGGCAGACCACGTCGTTGATCGAGGTGCACACGCTCTTGGGGTAGCCCTCGTAGTGGAGGTCGGCCGGCGTGCCACCGTGCTCGACGGTATAGTCGTAGATCATCTGGTCGATCTGGTTGGTGGTCATACCGGCGGCGATATGCTCGCCCACGTAGTCGAGCACACCCACGTTGATGGCGGCCGAGCGCTTGATGCCCTCGATGTCGGCGGGCGTCTTGTAGAGCGTGCGGGGCAGAACCTCCCAGCCCTCCTCCCACAGGCGCTCGAGGCGCTCGTCGAAGGCGTTATGGCATTTCTTATATTTTTTGCCGCTGCCGCACCAGCAGGCGTCGTTGCGGCCGGGCACGGGTCCGTTGTCATACATGGCTAACTTCCTTTCATCCGCAGCTAGTATAGCCCACCCACGCGTCCATAAAAGTTGCGGTGATATAGTTCCGATTTAAGCGGTTTAACAGCACAAATAGGAACTATATCACCGCAACTGATGGAGCGGGATGGCTGACACTAGCTGCTGCGTGGTTTTGCTAGTAGCTCACCTGGCAGGAGATGCTGAGGGCGCGCACGCGCGCGGCAATGGCGTCGAGGACGTCGGGTGCTGCTTTGGCAAGGCCGGCGACCGGCGTCTCGCGCGCCACCGTGTAGATGGTCGCCTCCTGCGGACGAATGCGCTCGAGCGCCGCGAGCCAGGGGGCGACGTATTCCTCGCCGGTGTTGTCGATGAGCTTGCCCTGATACTCGCCGGTCAAAAAGATCGTCTGGATAATGACGTGGCCGTTAAAGCTCGCGAACGTCTCGATCTGGTGCTCCACATCGTAAGGGCCAACGGGTTGATCGAGCAGCTGGATAAATGCCGGATCGACCGTATCCAGCTTGAGGATGTTGTCGTCGACCATCATGAGCGCATCGTGCACCTGGGGACGGCCGGCGCGCGTGCCGTTGGAGAGCACGGCAATCTTGGTGTTTGGGGCCAGCTGGTCGCGAAGCGCGACGGCACCGGCGATGGCCTGCGGAAACTCCGGTGCGGCGGTGGGCTCGCCGTTGCCTGCGAAGGTGATCACATCGGGGAGCTCGCCTTCGGCTGCCATCTCGCGCAGCTTTGCCTCGAGCGCGTCGAGTACCACGGCAGCTGTGTTGTACGGCTCATGGCAGGGGCGCTCGGCATTGAGGCCGTTTTCGCAGTAAATGCAGTCGAACGTGCAGATTTTGCCGCTGGCCGGCATCATGTTGACGCCGAGCGAGAGACCGAGGCGACGGCTGCGAACGGGCCCAAAGATGGGGCTGGCATTCAAAAACGTAGACATAGGCATATGCTCCTCAAGACAATTGTGCCTAAGCATAGCATCGGCTCCAAAGCAAGGTGCGGGCTCTTGCTTTACAAGTTTCGTTTTTTAACGTCGCTCATTATGCCGTGCCATGAAAAGCCTCGGGTCGGGTACAGTTAATCTGTTAACAAGGCGTAAGGCAATGCGAGCCTATCCAACCGTACTGAAGTGCAACTGGATGGGCTTTGACGATGGGAACACAGTATGGATTTTACGGTCGAGAATGCGGGCACCACGATCGCCTGCCGCGAGTATGCTGGCCCGGTTGTATCGTCCGATGCACCCGCCTTGGTGTGCGTGCACGGCGCTTGTGTCGACGGCGTCTTCTTTGACGCCATCGCCCGCGAGCTCGCCTGTGACTATCGCGTCATTGCCTACGACCGCCGCGGTTGCGGCGAGAGTGGCGACGCTGCAGACGGACGCTACGACCTCGCCGTCCAGGCCGCCGACCTGCAGACCGTTATCGAGCATATTGGCGCTCCGGTAAACGTGCTCGCGCATAGTGCCGGTACGCTGGTGGCCCTGGAGCTTCTCCGTGCAAACCCCGCCATAATCTCTCGTGCGATTCTGCATGAACCCGCCGTGACGGATGAGGGTGCCGGTCTGGGCGCGGCCCCGGTTTTGCTCGAGATGATCGCCGCAGGAAAGGTCTCCAGGGCATTACGGGCCTTCCTGGGCGCCATCGGCGATTCGGACCCTGAGGCCCCCAAGTTGACCGTGGCGGAAGCCAAGCATGCCCTGCGCAACGGCCGCAGTTTCATGGCGAACGAATACGGGATTACTATGACCTGCGTTCCCGATTGGGATAGCGTTCGCGCGTCGAAAACGGTGGCCTCCGTGCTTTTGGGCGAGCTCTCGATTGGTACGCCCCGCGAGGCGGGAACGAGGATGGCGGCTGAGCTTTTGGATTGCCCCCTCGTAACGATTCCCGGCGCGCACAACGGCCTGCGCGATCGCCCGGCAGCGGCTGCCCAGACTGTCCGTGGCATCCTGGGGTTCTAGCAGCTGCAAAAAAACAAAACAGGCTTCATCCGCAAACGTTTCGGCCGTGTTAACAAATGCGCTCAAAACCTTACGTTTGCGGCTTCAATCGCGCCGTCTGCCAACTCATAAAAATGTAACAGCATTCACGTGCCTACCTGCATCGACAAGGTGTTACCCTTGTAACATTTGGAACCCACCGCTCCATGCGAAACTATCGAAAGGGCCCCGTATGCTCAATAATCACGAGGTCAATCTAACCGACGAGGAGGCTGCCGCCGAGGTCGCCCGTGTCGCAAGGACCTACCCCGTGGTACGTTTGCTGTCGGCCGATCAGATTAAGAGCGAGCCTAACTGCCTGCTCGCCGGCGATCGCTGCCCTTGTCTGCGTCAGTCGAGTCTTGAGGCCTTGACAGATTCCGATGAGGTGTCGGAGCAACTGCTCAACGATGGTGTTGAGTACCGCGCCCGTCTGCGCCCTCTAAAGGTCGAGGGCGAGCCTCATGTCTTGCTGATGGTGCGTCCGATCGATGGGCAAGAGGCTGCAGAAGAGGACCTTGTCTACACCGACGTGCTGACGAATGTGCGCAATCGCCGATATTACGAAGAAAAGCTTCGTAGCGCCCGCATGAAGGCTGGCGTGGCGGTGATCGACCTTGATGATTTTAGGGTCTTCAACGATACATGTGGCCGCCATGCCGGCGACCTTGCGCTCGGTGCTGTGGCAACAGCCATACGCAGCGGTATTCGTTCGACTGACGAACTTGTGCGCTATGGCTGCGACAAGTTTGTAGCTGTCATGCCCGATATTCCCTCCGATGACTTTGCCCGTCGTCTGCGTCAGGTGTCCGATGCCGTCCATTCCACGATTATTCCGGGCCATGAGCACGTGAGCTTGACGGCATGTGTTGGTGGCGTTCGCATTCATGGCGAGACGGTCGATGAGGGCGTTGGCCGCGCTGTCCAGTTACTGAGCCGCGCTAAGGCAAAAGCCGGTACGGTCGTGACCGATGCCGATTCCATCGAGGCCTTCCAAAGCGAAAAACCTTCGGTGCTTATTGTCGATGACTCCGAGATGAACCGAGCCATTCTCAACGAGATGCTCAAGGACGAGTATTGCATCCTCGAGGCCGATAACGGTCGCGCGGCGCTCGACATGGTCGACCGCTATGGCGATGAGCTGTCGCTCGTGCTGCTGGATATTGTCATGCCGGGCATAAGCGGCTTTGAGGTGCTGGCCGGTCTGTCGCGCCGATCGGTTAGTGACAATCTGCCTGTCATCATGATTTCGAGCGAAGATTCCGATGATATGGTTCTGCGCGCGTACGAGCTAGGCGCCTCGGACTATATCAACCGCCCGTTTGACTCCCGTGTCGTGCGCCGCCGTGTAAGCAACACCATCCGCCTATACGCCAAACAGCGCCGCCTGACGAGCCTGCTGTCCCAGCAGTACAACGAGCGTGTCAAGAACAGTCGTATGCTCATCGACATCATGGCTGGCGTCATGGAGCTTCGCAACGGCGAGAGCGGCAGGCACGTTACGAACATCGAAAAGCTGACCGAGCTGCTGCTTGGCTGTCTGGTCCAGCGTAGCGGCGCGATCTCCCTCGACAATGAGGAGCGCTCCACGGTTGCCCTGGCTTCGGCGCTGCACGATATCGGCAAGATGTCGATTGACGATGCGATTCTCAACAAACCCGGGCGCCTTACGCCCGAGGAGTTCGAGATTATGAAGACGCATACCACAATCGGCGCCGACATGCTGCTTGAGCTGGGTAGCCATCACGCCGGCAATGCGCTTATGGAATATGCGTACCAGATTGCGCGTTGGCATCACGAGCGCTGGGACGGCAAGGGTTATCCCGATGGCCTTAAGGGCGACGAAATTCCCATTGCCGCACAGGTGGTTTCGGTGGCCGACGTGTACGATGCTCTGACGAGCGTGCGCGTGTACAAGGACGCTATCCCGCACAAGGAGGCAATTCAGATGATCCTGGACGGTAAGTGCGGCACCTTTAACCCGCTGCTGCTCGATTGTCTGCTCGAGGTGCAAGACCAAATTGCCGAGACGTTGGCACGCCCCGCTGACGTCGTCGCGTTTCCCACGATTTAGTTTGACCAAAGGAGTTTTTAATCCATGATTTCCATGCGTGAGGCGTATGAGAAGATCGGCGCCAATTATGATGACGCGTGCGCTCGGCTGATGGGCGAGGAAATGCTCGCCCGCTTTGCCCTCAAGTTTTTGGATGACGAGAGCATGGACAAGCTGGAGGCCGCCATGGCGGCGGGAGACGCTGAAGGTGCGTTTATGGCAGCGCACACGCTCAAGGGCGTGAGCCAGAACCTGGGATTCGATAATCTGTACGAGCCGGCGGTCGTGGTAACCGAAGCACTGCGTGGTGCCGATGCCGTTGACGGCGCTCGCGAGGGGATGCATGCGCTGCAGCAGCAATATGCGGCTACGATGTCGGCCCTGCGCGAGGTGGCTGAATAAGAGCTTGCGTGCTTTGATGACAATGAGAGCGGATAATCTCCCGTTTTAGGCTCGGTGGTGGCCTCAAAGTGGGAGATTATCCACTCTCGTTCGATACGTGTCCAAAAATCCACTCTCACCCCTTCCGATTAGTGAATGGCCTATGCGCACTGGTGGGGCTTTCCGCATGCAATCTATATCGTTGTTCGATAAACTGTTCGAATAACGATAGAGTCGATGAGGGTGAGTGTATGTCCAACAGCGTTCAGCGTATGGCCAAGGCGGGCGAAAATATCAGGAAGCTTGGTTTTTGCATGGCAGCCGTTTTTGCAGGGATGCTCGTCGCTTTTGCCGCGTTGGTTGTTTACGTGATTTGGTATGCGGTTGAAAACGTTGCTTCTGTCGATTCTTTTGGTGTCGTGACGCTTCTCAATGGCGGGTGCATCGTTATCCCAAGCGGACTGTGCCTGGCACTCGTTGTGGGTATTTCGCTTGTCGTTTTGTGCGGAATCAGCCGTAATATCTCGCGGGGCGTCTCGCCCTTTACCAGGGCACATGTGCGGCTTATCCGTGTTCTTGCACTTGCCTTTGCTGTTAACGCTGCTGTTTCGTTTGTTGGTGCCTATGGATCGGTCAATCTCACCATTGGCGGACTGGAGCTTTACATCGTGCCTCATTCCTTCGTTATTGAGATTTGCCAAGGCGCTACCTTTGATGCGGGGTCGTTTATCGGCGCAGTTGTCTGCTTGTTTATCTCGGCGATCTGGAGTTATGCCTCGCTGCTCCAAGAGCAGTCTGACGAGCTTGTGTAGGAGGAAACATGAGCTATCTCATCATCGAGCTTGAGACGCAGCTGCTTAAGACCGGAAAGACCAGCGCTGATCTGATTCGGGCGACGGGGCATACTCCGGCTAATATTTCAAAGCTTAGAAACGGAAAGATAAAAGCTATTCGCCTAAAGACGCTTCTCGATATCTGTGATGAGCTTGATTGTCAACCGGGAGATATTATTCAGCGCGTGAGCGAGAAAGAGCTTGAGGAGCTTATTGTCGAGCGCGCAAAAAATGTCGTGAGACAGATACGGGACGGCGGAGGCAATGAGGTATCGCTTCCGACATCAGTCTTCGCTGTCGATTTGAGTGACGAGTAGCTTAAGGCAAACAACTAAAACGAAGTATCAGCGTGAAGGGACCCGTGTCTAACACGGGTCCCTTCTTTTAGATTATCTTGACAAATATGAGTTATCGAAAAACAATAACAACCATGGAAAACGATAAAGGAAAGAAGGAACGATATGAGCGGTTTTTCTATCAAGCAGAACGGGGGTCCAATGAACGCATCAGCGATAAAGCTATCAAAAGTTTCAAAACGCTACGGGAAACGGCACGTTTTGCATGACGTTTCCTTCGAGGTGCATCAGTCTGAGCTCTGTGCCCTTGTCGGTGCAAACGGTGCGGGCAAAAGCACGCTTATTAAAATCGTCTTGGGCCTCTGCGAGCCATCTTCGGGGAGCGTGGAGCTCTTTGGAGGCAAGTCGAAAAAAGAGCTGAGCCTGATGCGGACGCGTGTCGGCTATGTGCCAGATTCCTGCGGGGCATACCAATCCCTCAGTGCGGCTGAGAATCTTCGGATCCGATGTGCGGAATGGGGGCTTGATGCGAATCGTGAGATTCCTCGCGTTTTGAGCCTAGTCGGGCTGGACGTCGATGAGAAAAAGAGCGTGAGCAGTTTTTCTCTGGGAATGAAACGGCGGCTGGATATAGCTACGGCTTTGTTGGGTGACACTGATCTGCTTATTTTTGATGAGCCAGCAAACGGGTTGGACCCGCTGGGCATCGAGAGTATATGGGCCCTTATCGGTCGATTGAATCGAGAGCAGGGTAAGACCATGCTCATCTCTAGTCATGATTTGGATGAGTTGGCATCGGTTGCAACAAGCTGCCTGTTTATTCATGACGGCGAACTGCTAAAAAAGGAATCGATGGACGTCATAAGGGATGAGGCGTCGTCCCTAAAAGAGTATTACAGGCGCTTGATGAAGGCGGTCTCGCTATGAAGCGGGCGATCCATCCCATAAAGGCAGATATGATGCGTTTGCACAGGATATTTCCGGCGAAGTTTGGTCTTGCGCTTATGCTGGCGTTCGGCCTTCTCTTCGGCATCTTTCTAAAAAACGGAACAACGTTGCTCGCCTTTGGCAATAGCGTTTTTGGGGAGGATATTGGCTTCTGCTGGAATGTAATCGATCCTTCTGCACCCGATGAGTCCCTTGTGCGTAGCGCCTTTGCCGGCACATCTCTGTTTGTGCCGCTCATCGTTTGCCTGGTAATTCTACAGGAGCGTGGCTATGAAGAGGGCTGCCGAATTTCTTTGGCAAGAGGTCTCAATCGCTTTTATGGGGCTCTAGCCCATGCATTTTCGTCTGCTTTAATAATTGGCGCAGCATATAGTGCGCTTTGCCTTCTTCTTTTTGCAATAGCCATAATACGTGGAGGGCATAACTACTCGCACGACATGCTAACTGTATTTTTGCCTGCAATGATAGTCAACGCCGTATTGGTGATATCGGTTGCGTTGGAGACGGTGACCATCTATCGGATTACAAGCAGCGCCGTATTTAGCGGGGCTGTGGTAATAATCGGATTTGTCATGAGCTTGACGCTCTACGGAACTTACCTTCAGGCGCCCATACCATCCTTGCGATGGATCTTCCTCCTTCCGGGGCCGTACCTTGGAGTCGGATGTGCCCTTGGGTATAGCGATATGGGGCAGCTGACGCTTCTGGGATATGGCGTGGCAGCTGGCTGTCTATCGGTATTGATTTACGCTCTCGTGACCTGTCGTGTCGGAGGTGTGCTCAATGGCTCGTCAGATTAAAAGATTCCTCCATTCAGAATTGAAGCACGTGAGCAAATGGACGTACGCCTTAATCCTGGTAATTTATGCGTGCATGGTGGTATTGCAGCTTAATTCTTTCCCGATGTGGTTCTGTAGCCTCCGTGAGAACAGTTTCTTGGGCTTTTTCCCAGACCCGACGCTTCGGCTATCGGCAGAGGACGCCCTTCTATTTGGTAATGCAGAGGTTTTTCGCGGCTTGCTGTTCAACGTGGCCCCGTTGGCTCATGCATTGTTCTTTCCGCTTGTCGCGTCTTGCGTTGTCCCACGCTTTGTCAGTTCGAGCTTTGTCGAGGAGCCGTGGGGGTTGTCGAATGCTCGGGGAGGGAAGCGGGTATGCGTTACCGTTGCCCGAGCGATGTTGTCTTCTCTCGCCCTTTCGGGCGCTTTTGTCTTGTCGAGCGTCGCTTTGTACTGCCTTAACTGCGCAATCGTTTTGGATGCTCAGCAGTGTTTCAACCTGAATATGTTTTGCGATCGACTTCTTCTGGCGAGTGCGGTCTGCCTTGCATACGTGGTCTCTTGCGTGATCGCTGTTTCCTATTTTGGGTCCGGCTTCGGTCCGATTGGCATGCTGTTGCTTGTCAATGTTGTAGCGATCTACATACAGCTCGGGGCCAATTCCATGCTTCCGCTTCCAGCCTCGATGCTCATGTGGATTTGTGGCGTGACCCCGTTGGGGAATGGTCAATGCATCTCGATTTTAATTGACTGCCTAATCAACGTAGCAAGCGTTTTTACCATTTGCTTTACCGTAGACCGATTGCGGTCGAGATTTCTCTGATTGTTTGTGAGGGATAATCATACCGAGCATACCAAATACAGGGGGGGGGCACCGTGCCTGGTGTCCGCCCCCCGCTGGCTTAGGAGGCTTTAATTTGTGTGGCTTGCGAGCTAGCGTGCCTGCTTAACCTTTGCCGCCGCCTCGACAAACGACTTCCACAGGTTAAAGTCGGTCTCGAGCGTCTGCCAGGTGTACTCGGGGTGCCACTGCACGCCCAGGCAGAAAGGCTGGCCTTCGACTTCGATGCACTCGGGAACGCCGTCGGTTGCCTTGGCGACCAAGCGCGTGCTCTTACCCAGACGGTCGACGCAGTAGTGGTGTGCGGAGTTGGTCTGGATTAGCCTGTGCCCGCCAACCGCGCGTTCCAGCAGCGAGCCCGGCGCGACCTCGACGGGGTGCACGGGATCGTTGAGCACGTGAGTGTGACGCCACTGCGTGCGACCCTCGCGCGCACCCAGGCTCGGCACGTCCATGCACAGGGTGCCGCCGGTGGCGACGTTGAGCAGCTGTGTGCCGCGGCAGGTGGTAAAGAGCGGCTTTTTGGCGCGGAGCACCTCGTCGACCAGCTTGAACTCAAAGCTATCGCGGATCTCGCAGCAGAGGGTGGGGTCGTAGGGCCGATCGTCGCCCCAGCGCTTGGGGTTGACATCCGGGCCGCCGGGAATGGCGATGCCGTCGGCGATATCGACGTAATGACGGATAACCTCAATGTCTTCGGCAATAGACATCTGCAGCGGCAGGCCACCGGCGGCAAGGATGGCATCGACAAAGACACTTGCGATTTCCTCGTTGGGGGAGAGCGTCTCGCTCAAAAACGGTTTTGCCTCTTCCCAACGCGGTGCGACGAGGATGAGCGGACGGTCGGCGGGGGCAACGTCGACGTGCGGGGTGTATGACGATGAAGTACGAGTTCCGATCATAGGTGTTGCTTTCGAATCTGAAGGTGACAGGGAGCATGAGAGACGTGGGACAACGCTTCCGATGGATTTGTCCCACGGGGCGGCTGGTTAGTGACCCTTGATGGAGTTGAGGAAGTCCTGGGCGCGCTTGGTCTGGGGGTGGTCGAAGAACTCGTCGGGCGTGCCGGTCTCCACGATCTGGCCGTCGGCCATAAACACGACGCGGTCGGCCACGCGGCGGGCAAAGTTCATCTCGTGCGTGACGACGATCATCGTCATGCCCTGCTGGGCCAAGCGCACCATGACCTCGAGCACCTCGTTGATCATTTCGGGATCGAGGGCGCTTGTGGGCTCGTCAAAGAGCATGGCCTTGGGCTGCATGGCAAGCGAGCGGGCGATGGCCACGCGCTGCTGCTGGCCGCCCGAAAGCTGTGCGGGTACCTTGTCGGCCTGCTCGGCAACGCCTACGCGGCTCAGCAGGTCCATGGCGCGCTCGCGGGCCTCGTCCTTGGAGACGCCCAGCACGTCGACCGGCCCCAGCATGACGTTCTGCAGTACGGTCATATGTGCGAACAGGTTGAACTGCTGAAACACCATGCCCAGCTCGGCACGCATGCGGGCAAGATCCTTGCCTTCTTGCGGCAGGGGCTCGCCCTCGATGAGGATCTTGCCCGAGTCGATGG
>USTC01000005.1 GCA_900557505.1 uncultured Collinsella sp. | reverse complement strand
ACTCAGTAGTTAAGGGTCGCGGATTCGCCGCGTCACCGCTCTCAACAGGAGGTCTTTGTTTATGGCAGATCAGAAGCCGGTTGTCGGGATCATCATGGGCTCCAAGTCCGATCTGGGCGTTATGGAAGGTTGCACCGCCGAGCTCGAGGCGCTGGGCGTGCCTTATGAGCTCGTGATTGCAAGTGCGCACCGCACGCCGGCGAAGGTCCATGAGTGGGCCTCGACCGCTGCCGACCGCGGCATCAAGGTGATTATCGCTGCCGCCGGCAAGGCTGCTCACCTGGGCGGCGTCGTGGCTGCGTTTACGCCGCTGCCGGTCATCGGCGTGCCTATGAAGACGAGCGATCTGGGTGGTATGGACTCGCTGCTGTCGATGGTGCAGATGCCTTCGGGCGTGCCCGTTGCCTGTGTGGCCATCAACGGTGCCAAGAACGCTGCCATTTACGCCACGCAGATTCTGGGCGCATGCGACCCCGAGTACCGCAAGGTTATCGAGAAGATGAAGCAGGAGATGGCTGACGCCTAAGCGCTCTGTCAGTCCATTTGCAGCATAAGGAGAGCCATGTCCGACTATCAGGGAAAGCGTTTTTCGGCTTCTCGGATTCCCGATCCAGCCAAGTCGGGAGCAGCCCGCGCGCCGCAGCAGGGTCGGACATCCTCTCCTCAGCAGTCACGTGCGCCGCGCCCCGTGACGCCGGCGAAGCATCACCGTCAGGATACACCTGCTGCATATCGCCCTTCGTCATACAGTACGGCCAAGAAGTCACCTCGCTCTTCGGCGCATGCCGCGCCATCGAGCTATACCGAGCCGCCGCGCAAAAAGCGCCGCTCCGTCATTCCCATTCTGCTCATCATCATCGGTATTGGTCTGATCGTTGCTGCGGCCGCTATCTTTATCAACGCGCAGATTGGCTACAAGCAGGCGAGCGAGTCGTATCAAAAAATCGAAAAGCAATATGTGAGCGACAAGGACGCCAGTGGCGTGCCAATTATCGACTTCAATGCGCTTGCCCAGACAAATCCCGAGGTTGTGGGTTGGATTTACGCGCCCGGCACCAACATCAACTACCCCGTGGTGCAGACCAACAACAACAACTCCAAGTACCTCAACACGCTGTTCGACGGCACCGCTAATGCCTCGGGAGCCATCTTCCTGGATAGCGACGACACCGCGCCGGGCATGGTGGATCAGCAGACCACGATTTACGGTCATCACATGAACGACGGTTCGATGTTCAACGTGATTTCGGATACGACCGATCAAGCGACGTTCGACAGCATGGACTACGTGTACTACATCACACGTGACGCGACGTATAAGCTGCGTCCGCTGGCGACCAAGGTGGTCGAGGACACGTATGCCAAGGCGCGCACGCCCAACTTTGAGGGCGATGACGGACTGAAGAATTATCTGTCCGAGATGCTCGACGGTGCCTCTGCCGTGGCGAGCGATGCCACCGATCGTGCTGCTTCGGCAACCAAGGTCGTAACGCTTGTGACCTGCCGTTCGCTGTCATTTAGCAATACGCGCGCCGTCATGGTGCTCACGCCGGTCGAGGAATAAAGTGTCCGGGCCCCGTCCCAAAAAGACTACCCTGGAAATCAAAAGGAGAAATGATGCTTGAGAACGGCAAATCGATGCCTTCGGTTGATGCTTGGCTGCGCGAAGCCAAGGCCGATGTTTCGGCGGCTGATTGTGGGATGTACCTGACACACAACGGCGTGGTGCGTGCGACGCCCAAGGCCGAAGTGCGCGGAGTCGAGACCGATGGCGTGGCGCCAGGCCACAAGGTGGGCGGCATGGTGTTTGGTTTCGATGCCGAAAAGGTGCAGGCCGCTATCGAGGCGACGCGCACGATGCCGGGTATCGGCTATGTGCGCGTGTGGCTGGCGAGCGGCGAGCTTACCGTGGGCGACGACATCATGCTCGTGCTCATTGGCGGAGACATTCGCCCGCATGTGGTCGATGCGCTGCAGGCGCTCGTCGGTACCATCAAAAATGAGTGTGTGAGCGAGGTCGAGCGCGAGGCGTAAGGCCGGCAGCGGCACTCGCCAACAAAAAGCCCACTGGCAGTTCATCAGTCTGCCAGCGGGCTTTTCTGTGCGTTGGATAATCTCGGCATTGCGTGACGCTACACGCGCGTCGCATCCTTGGGGCTCATGGTCATGCTCTGGAAGCGGTTCTCCATGTAATCGTTATCGAAATACTTGCCGTAGAACTGCGCGACGGGAATATCCGGCTCCGTGCCGTTGACGCGCTGGTACCAGTAGTCGAGCGACTGTAGCGTCATGACGCCGTCGACCAGCATAATAACGGTAAAGATGACGGTAGCCGAGTAGCGACTCTTCCACGGAATCATGTTGATGAGCTTGAGCAACCTCGGCAGCAGCAGCTTGATCCAGATAAGGCCACCCAGGCCCCACAGGCAGGCAAAGCCCGTGCAGGTGCGTCCGCCCGTAAGGACGGCGAGTGGGTCGGGCATGCCGAACAGCTTCATGTGCGAGTAGCTCCACGAGACCACGCCAAATGAGGTCTGCATAAACCAGCCCACGAACACCTCAAAGCTCGCGCCGAGCACAGCGCTTACCAGGAAAATGATGATGGGGTTCTTTTTATAGAAGCGGTTGAGCACCATGGTCATGAGTACGGCGCCAAAGCCATAGATGGGGCTGAAGGGACCAAACAGCATGCCAGCGCGGTCCTGGTAGACGCCTGGGTCGTCGACCGTCATGTGCCAGATGTCCTCGGCGATCAGGCCGAGCACACAGCAGACGAGGAATACCCAGAACAGGTTGAAGTAGTTGAGCTTGATGTAGCCCTCGCCGGTCTCATCGCGGCCGAGCATACCCTCGGCGGCGGCGTCGCGGTCGAGCATCTCCTGCAGGCGGCGCTGCAGTTCGCGCTCCTGGCGCAGCGTGGGGTCGACGGTTGCCGAAAGCGCGATGAGGATACAGAGCTGAATGGCGGGACGAAGCAAGAAGAGCCCGATACCCTGGAGCATCACGTCGACCAAAAGCTCGACGACGGTGAATGCAATAAGGATATAGGACAGGCGGGCGGCATTGCGGCGCTGGTTTTTGATAAGGTCCAGGCCAAAGATGATCAGGATGACGGCACTTGCCGCAGAGAGCATGATGCCGGCGACGATGAGTCCAACCGCGACGAGCGTGTTGTCGCCGAGCTTGGCAGCGGCGTTGCCGTTAATGAGCGCGGTGATGACCTGCCACATAAAGGCGGCGACCGACGGGAGTGTGCCCACGCCGGACAGGATGCACAGGACGGCGTACACCTTAATGATGAGGGGAATCTTCTTGACCTCCGTGGCGCTGGGGACGCTGGGGTCGAGTTCGTTTCGATCCATACAGAACCTTTCTCGCTTTGTCCTAGGTTACTAGGATACGCCGCCGACCTGCTAAAAGACAGGACGAACGTCCCAATTGCAACTTTGTAATCCCCAACGGTGGACGCGGCGGCCATATGGGGGCGCGGGCGCTTGCACTGGGCAGACCAATAAAATGTTTGGCCGCAAAACGGATTATTAGCTCGGTGGGCTTTTAAAAAGCGCTGCTCATGCGCTGGGGAGCGCGTCGCGCCGTGCGTATAATAAGGCGGGTAACGCCAAAATACGAGGCTCTGAGGGGATGCCATGTCTCAAGAAACCATCCGCGCGGCCGAGCGCGCCGCGGGACAGGTGAACGCCATGTCGACGTATGATCCGGACTCCGACCAGCTGCATGAGGAATGCGGCGTTTTTGGTGTCTGGGCGCCCGATCGCGACGTGGCTCGACTGACGTACTTTGGCCTGCGTGCACTGCAGCACCGTGGCCAAGAATCGGCGGGAATCGCCGTTGGTGACGGCGGTACGGTTATGGTCCGCAAGGATCTGGGCCTGCTCGACCGCGTGTTCTCCAATGCCGACTTGTCGACGCTCTCCGGTCAGCTGGCCGTGGGTCATGTGCGCTACGGCACCGCCGGCGCCAAGAGCTGGGAAGCCTCTCAGCCGCACCTCTCTACCATCAATAGCGTCATTATCGCGCTCGCGCACAACGGCACCCTCGTCAACACCGACGAGCTGCGCCGCCAGCTGATCGAGCTGGGCGTACCGTTCCTCTCCAACTCGGATTCCGAGGTCGCGACCAAACTCATCGGCTACTTTACTCAGCGTACAGGCCATCTGCGCGAGGGCATTCGCAAGACCATGGAGCTCGTGCGCGGCGGCTACGCCGTGACGCTCATCAACGAGCAGGCGCTCTACGCATTCCGCGATCCGCACGGCATTCGCCCGCTCGTGCTGGGCAAGCTGGTGGACGAGGGCCTGGACCAGGCCGATGCCGCATCCGTTTCGCAGCTGCCGTCGCAGGACGGCGCCGCGACGGTCGACGCCACCACCCATGTCACGCGTGCCGGCGGCTGGGTCGTTGCCTCCGAGACCTGTGCGCTCGACATCGTGGGCGCCGAGTACGTCCGTGACGTCCGTCCCGGTGAGATTTTGCGCATCAGCGCCGAGGGCCTGGTGTCCGAGCAGGGCGTGCCTGCCGCCGAAGAGCCTGCTAATTGCATCTTTGAGCAGGTCTACTTCGCTCGCCCCGACTCCATCATGAACGGCAAGAGCGTCTACGCCTGCCGTTATGACATGGGTCGTCAGCTGGCACATGAGGAGCCCGTCGAGGCCGACCTGGTCATCGGCGTGCCCGACTCCGGCCTGCCGCCCGCGGAGGGGTATTCGCACGAGAGCGGTATTCCCTTTGGCGAGGGCCTCATCAAGAACCGCTACGTGGGCCGTACGTTTATCGAGCCCACGCAGGAGCTGCGCGCCATGGGCGTGCGCATGAAGCTCAACCCGCTGCGCGACAACATCGAAGGCAAGCGCCTAGTCGTCATCGACGACTCCATCGTCCGCGGCACCACCATGGTGCAGCTCGTCAAGATGCTGCGCAACGCCGGCGCCAAGGAGATTCACATTCGCATCAACTCGCCCGAGGTCATTTGGCCGTGCTTCTACGGTATCGATACCGACGTGCAGTCGCAGCTCATCAGCGCCAACAAGACGGTCGATGAGATCTGCGAGTATATCGGCGCCGATTCGCTGGCCTTCCTTTCGGTCGAGGGCCTGCTGAAGGTCATGCCCAAGGGCGGTTACTGCGATGCGTGCTTTACCGGACGCTACCCCGTGGCGATTCCCGAGAGCTTTGGCCGCGACAAGTTCATGGAGGGCTTTAAGCCCCGCAACCTGGACAAGCCGCTGCACTTTGACGACGACGCCGTGGTCGAGAAATACGACGACCGCAGCTGGGAAGAGGAGCACGGCGAGGCCTAAAATCTGCCATTTAGGGACAGGTTTATTTTGGTAGGTTTTACCTGCTGTTTTGTTGATATGACGGCGCGTGCTGTTATGGCGCGCGCCGAAATGAACGCAACTATGAGCACCGTTTGGCGCCCGGGCGGCGGACGGTAGTGGGAGAGGAAGGCTCAGATGAGCGACAGCAAGCATGTGACGTATGAGGACGCCGGCGTCGATACCGCCGAGGGCGGCCGCGCCGTCGACGCTATTAAGCAGATGGTCAAGGACACCAACCGCCCCGAGGTTATCGGCGGCATCGGTGGCTTTGGTGGCCTGTTCTCGGCTGCCGCGCTCAAGGATATGGAAGACCCGATCCTGATCAGCGGCACCGACGGCGTGGGCACCAAGCTCGTGCTCGCCCAGATCATGGACCGTCACGAGACGGTGGGCCAGGACTTGGTCGCCATGTGCGTCAATGACATTTTGGCTTCGGGCGCCGAGCCGCTGTTCTTCCTGGATTACGTTGCCATCGGTCACATTGAGGCCGAGCACATGGCAAAGATCATCAAGGGCGTGGCCGACGGCTGCAAGCTCGCGGGCTGCGCGCTCGTGGGCGGCGAGATGGCCGAGCACCCCGGCGTCATGGCTCCTGCCGACTACGACCTTGCCGGATTTACCGTGGGCGTCGTCGACCGTCCCAAGATGCTCGACCCCGCGAACGTTCGCCCCGGCGATGTGATCCTGGGCCTGCCCTCCACCGGCGTGCACTCCAACGGATACTCACTCGTGCGCAAGGTCATCGGTGTCGACGGCATCAAGCCGGGCACGCCCGAGGCCGCCGCTAAGGCCGAGGAACTGAGCCGTCCGCTCGAGGAGCTCGGCGGTGCTTCGCTGGCCGATGCTCTGCTGGCCCCTACGCGCATTTACGTCAAGCCGATTCTTGAGCTGCTGCGCGGTGGCGCTAATGTGCATGCCATTGCCCACATCACCGGCGGCGGCATCACCGAGAACCTCAACCGCGCGTTGGCAGACGACGTCGACGCCGTGGTCACCCGCAACGGTGCCGAGATGGGTTGGGACGTTCCGCCCGTCATCACCTATGTGTCGCGCCAGGCCGAGCTTGCGCCCAACGAGGCGTGCAAGACCTTCAACATGGGCGTTGGCCTGTGCCTGATCGTCGCTCCCGAGGACGAGACTGCGGTGACCGAGGCTCTGGTCGCGCTGGGCGAGAAGCCGTTCCGCGTGGGCGAGTGCGTCGAGGGCTCCGGTAAGGTCGTGTACTCCGATGAGCGCTAACGAGCAGATGGCTGCCGCCGAGGGCCTGGGCTTTGTGCCCTATAGCCGTCCGACCGGCACTGATACCGCCGAGCCGCTCAAGATCGGCGTGCTCATCAGCGGTTCGGGTACCAACCTGCAGGCGTTGATCGACCTGATCGCCGCCGGTAAGCTCAATGCTTCGATTGAGCTTGTGGTGTCGAGTCGTCCTTCGGCCAAGGGCCTGCAGCGTGCCGAGCGTGCGGGCATCCAGACGCTCACGCTGTCCAAGGATGTCTATGCCGACCCTATCGCCGCCGACGAGATCATCGCGCACGAGCTGCTCGAGCGCGGCTGCGAGTATGTGGTCATGGCTGGCTACATGCGCATGGTGCACACGCCCCTGCTGGCGGCGTTCCCCAACCGTGTGGTCAATCTGCACCCGGCGCTGCTGCCGAGCTTTACCGGTGCGCATGCGATTGACGATGCGTTTGCACGCGGCGTCAAGGTGACCGGCGTGACCGTGCACTTTGCCAACGAGATCTACGACAACGGTCCCATCATCGCCCAGCGCGCGCTGGCTGTCGAGGAAGGCTGGGATGTCGACACGCTCGAGGAGCACATCCACGCGATCGAGCACGTGCTGTATCCCGAGGTCGTGCAGATGCTCGCCGACGGCCGCGTCCACGTGCTGGAGAGCGGCAAGGTGGCAATTGATGCATCCCGCGGCTAGCGGTGCACAGTACAATTTAGTTGAGTGGTCAGGGTGGTCATTGGCGCCAAGGCGCAAGTGGCCATCCTTTGTTTTAGGTAGTCATTGGGGACGTTCTTAAACGACTAGTCGTTTAAGAACGTCCCAGGTGACTAGGTGAGAGAGGTGAGCGTGTGGCGGATAACGAAGCGCTGTTTACGCCCGAGCTGGTGTTTTTTGATTGGGAGTGCGCGACGCCGGGCGAGGTGTTTGCGCGGCTCGAGGGCGAGCTTGCCCCGCGCGGCTACATTGCCGAGGGTTGGCTCAACGCCGTCCGCACGCGCGAGGACGCCTATCCCACGGGTCTCGCCATGCCGGCGGCAAACATCGCCATTCCGCATACCGATCCGGGATTTGTGGCCAAGCCCTATATTGCGGTGGTAAAGCCCGCCGCACCTGTGACGTTCAACGCGATGGCGGGCATGGGTGCCCCGGTGCCGGCGCAGATCGTCATCAACCTGGGCATTGCCGAGCCGGGCGGCCAGGTCGAGGCACTTCAGGCGCTCATGAATATCTTTATGGACACCGACGCTGCAGCCGATGTGCTCGGCCAGACCACGTGCCAAGGCATGGTCGACGCCATCCGCCGCCACTTTTAGGGCCGGCACTTGGGGACTGTCCCTAACTGCCGGCAGAAAAGGAACGTCCCTAACTGCCGGCTGCCAGATCTGTCCCCTTTGCACCAAAATGGTGCAGATTAACCTGTCCCCCATGCACCAGGTGTGCCGCGGGGGCTGCGTTGTGACACAATGGCGTTTGTTCGATTCGTGATGCGAAAGGCCAAACATGGCAAATAAGAAAAAGAACCCCGAGGTCGCGCCGACGCCCGAGCAACGGTCCCGCGCCGCCTCCAGCTCTCGCAAGAAGCAGCGCAAGACCTATGTGTCCAAGACCGTCAAGATTGTCCTGGTGGTCATTGGCGTGCTGGCGATGCTGCTCTCCGTCTCGGCCATGGCGTGCTCCGGCCTGATGTCGCAGACCGAAAGCGCCAGCTCGGGCTATAAGCTCACCGGCGGTGTGCCTGCCACTATCAACGGCACCAACCTCACTGAGGACACCGTGACCAAGCAGATCATGAGCATGCGCACGTCCTACGGCTACACCAAGGACAAGGACTGGGCACAGTACCTGGTCGACAACGACCTCACACCCAAGAAGTATCGCAAGCAGCTCATCGACTCCTACACGCAGCAGATCCTGCTTCAGCAGGCGCAGAAGGAAAACGGCGTGACGGTGTCGGACGACGAGGTCGAGAAGGCTTGGAAGGACGCGTGCAAGAGCGCGGGCGGCGCTAAGGCTTTCAAGAAGACCCTTAAGACCTACGGCTACACCGAGGACACCTACAAGGATTCGCTCAAGGAGAGCCTGGCGCAGCAGAAGCTCAAGGATGCCGTGGCACCCACCAGCAAGCCCAAGGACAGCGAGATTGTCGATTACATCAATGAGAACCTGTCCAACTACAATGATGCCCGCCGTTCGTCGAATATCCTGATCAAGGTCGCTTCCGACGCATCTGACGAGGACAAGGCTGCCGCTAAGGCCAAGGCGCAGGAGTGCCTGGATAAGATCAACTCCGGCGAGCTGAGCTTTGAGGACGCCGTGGAGCAGTACTCCGACGATACCGGCTCCAAGGATAAGAAGGGCGATGTGGGCTGGGACAAGCTCACCACCTTCGTCGACAGCTACCAGGCGGCGCTCGAAGGCCTTAACAAGGGCGACGTGAGCGACGTGGTCGAGTCGACCTACGGCTATCACATCATCAAGTGCACCGACTACTTCCATGTCGATAATCAGGTCGATGACATTAAGCAGGTGCCCAAGGACATCAAGAAGTACGTCTCCAACGTGGTGAAGACGCAGGCGGCAAGCACCGCGTACAGCGAGTGGCTGGAGCAGTACAAGAAGGACGCCGACATCACCGTTAACCCCATGCCCAAGGATGTGCCGTACAACGTCAGCCTGAAGGGCGTCACCAAGAGTTCGACTGACGATTCGTCGACGACTGAGTAATCATGGGGCGGCGCTCGTGCGAGTGCCGCCCGCACTGTTGAGGAGGATTTGCAGATGACCAGCGAAGAATTGCAGAAGGAAATGATTGCGGCCATGAAGGCCAAGGACAAGGTTCGCCTGTCCATCATTCGCCAGGTCAAGGCCGAGGTGAAGAATATTGAGGTCAACGAGCGCCGCGATGTGACCGAGGAAGACGTCAACAACATGATCAAGCGTCTGATTAAGCAGACGAGCGAGACGCTGGAGATGTCCATTAAGGCCGGTACCGACCAGGAGCGTACCGACAACCTGACCGAGCAAGTCAAGATTCTGGAGAGCCTGCTGCCCGCGCAGGTTTCGGGCGAGGAGCTCGAGGCCTTGATCGAGCAGGTCATCGCCGAGCTGGGCGCGACCTCTAAGAAGCAGATGGGCCAGGTTATGGGCGCACTCGGCAAGGCCACCGGCGGCAACTTTGATAAGCCTGCCGCGGCAAAGATCGTCGGCGCAAAGCTCGCGTAGGGGCCGAGTGGTACACAGTTGAGGCTGAGGGGGCGTGACCATTGCGGTCGCGCCCCTTTTTGCTGGGCTGGGCACTCATTGGGGACAGGCTTAAATGAGTGCCCCAATGGGTGGGTACTCATTTAAGCCTGTCCCCAATGAGTGGGTGGAAGGTTGCGGGTTCTTTACGGGAATGTAGTGTGGGCTGCGGAAACGTGGTTCTTTCCGTACAATAGTGCAATTCGTGTAAGCGCAGGAAAGGGACATTCATGGCAGACATGATCGAGATCAAGCATCTCAACAAGTACTTTGGCGACCTGCATGTGCTCAAAGATATCAATCTCACCGTCAAGCGCGGCGAGAAGCTCGTAATGATCGGGCCTTCCGGTTCGGGTAAGTCGACGCTCATCCGTTGCGTCGATTATCTGGAGGAGCCCACGTCGGGCGAGGTCGTCATCGACGGTACGCCGCTCACCAAAAAGAATCACCTGGAGATGGCTCGCAAGTATAGCTCCATGGTGTTTCAGCAGTTCAACCTGTATCCCAACATGACGGTGCTGGGCAACCTGACGCTCGCACCCATCAAGCTGCAAAAGAAGAGCAAGGAGGAGGCGACCGAGATCGCCATCGCCGCGCTCAAGCGCGTCGGGATGGCGCATAAGGCCGGCGAGTACCCGCAGAATCTCTCGGGTGGTCAGCAGCAGCGTATCGCCATCGCCCGCGCCCTGTGCACCAAGCAGCCCATCATCCTGTTTGACGAGCCGACCTCTGCGCTCGACCCCGAGATGGTCCAGGAGGTTCTGGACGTTATGATTGAGCTCGCGCAGGAGGACATCACCATGATCTGCGTGACGCACGAGATGGGCTTTGCGCGCCAGGTGGCCGACCGCGTCATCTTTATGGAGGACGGCCGCATCCTGGAGGAGGGCACGCCCGAGCACTTCTTCGATAACCCCGAGAACCCGCGCTGCCGCGAGTTCCTGTCCAAGATTCTGCACTAGGCGCGGTGATGGACATGACGGATATGACGAGGGCGGCCGTGTCGCGCCGTCGCTTTTTGCAACTGGCTGGCGCCGGCATGCTTGCGCTGACGGGGACTGCGCTTACCGGTTGCGGCAACTCCACCAGCGGCGAGGGCTCCGACAAGGGGTCCAAGCTTGCGGCCATCAAGTCGCGTGGCCATCTGAATGCCGGCGTTAAGAAGGACGTTCCCGGCTACGGCTATTACGACACCGCCAAGGGCCGCTTTGAGGGCATGGAAGTCGATTTGTGCTACCAGATCGCCGCTGCCGTCTTTGGCGTGAGCTACAAGGAGGCCCGCGCCCAGGAGCTTGTCGAGTTTACCGACGTAACGCCCAAGACACGCGGCCCGCTGATCGATAACGGCCAGCTCGATGTGATCGCGGCGACCTACACCATCACCGACGAGCGCAAGAAGAGCTGGGATTTTTCGACGCCGTACCGCACCGACTACGTGGGGCTCATGGTCAAGAAGCGTTCGGGCTTTACCTCGATTGAGGATTTGGATGGCAAGGTCATTGGCGTGAGCCAGGGCGCCACCACGCAGAGCCTGATCGAGCAGATGATCAAGGACAACGGCTTTAGCTGCAAGCCCGAGTTTAGGGCCTTTAGTGGCTACCCCATCATCAAGAGTTCGCTCGACGCCGGCAATATCGACGTCTTTGCCATGGACCGCTCCACGCTGGCCGGTTACATGAACGAGACCGTTGAGCTGTTGCAGCCCGAGGTCAAGTTTGGCGAGCAGGGCTACGGCGTGGCGACCAAGAAGGGCTGCGACCTTTCCGCCGTGGTCGATCAGGTGATTTGCGATCTCCTGGCCGATGGCTGGCTCGACCAAGAGGTTAAGACCTGGGGTCTTGTATAGGCGAATCGTCCAAGGAAGGAATCAAATGCTCGAAGGATTATTTGACGCCGACCGTTGGTCGACGACATTTCAAAACATGGGGCCCTTCTGGGAGGGCTTTGGCGTGACGCTGCAGGTGGTCGTTGCCGGTCTGCTGCTGTCGCTGGTGCTGGGCACGCTGCTGGGCGTGTTCTCTACCACCCGTTCGCGTGTACTGCGTGCGATCAGCCGCGTGTACGTGGAGTTTTACCAGAACACCCCGTTGCCCGTGCAGGTGCTCTTTATGTACATGGCCGGTCCGCAGTTTTTGCAGGCCATAACCGGTGCCGACCAGCCGGTGCGCATCGCGCCGTTCGTGCTGGGCTTCTTGGGCGTGGGTTTGTATCACGCGGCCTACATTTCGGAGGTCATCCGCACTGGTATCGAGGCGGTTCCGCGCGGTCAGATGGAGGCGGCCCAGAGCCAGGGCTTCACCCGTGCGCAGGCGTACTGGTACATCGTGCTGCCCCAGACATTCAAGATCATTCTGCCGCCGCTGTGTAACCAGGCGCTCAACTTGGTCAAGAACACGTCGGTGCTGGCGCTTGTGGCCGGCGGCGACCTTATGTACCGTTCCGACAACTTTGTGAGTCTGTACGGTTACCTGCAGGGATACATCGTCTGCTGCCTTATGTACTTCATCATCTGCTTTCCGCTCGCCATGCTGGTGCAGTGGCTCGAGCGCCGCTCCAAGGAGCGTCCGCGCGGCGTGAGCCTGGCCGAGCTGGGGCTCGACAACGTAGAGGAGGCCTAGCGCATGGAAATCTTCAACGCGACCAACCTGCTCTACATTTGGGGCGGCTTTGTTAAGACCATCGAGATCTCGGCGCTGTCGATCTTTTTCTCGCTCATCTTTGGCACGGTGTTGGCGCTCGTTAAGAGCTATGCGCCCCGCCCGTTCCGTATTTTGGTGAGCGCCTATATCGAGCTGTTCCGTTGCACGCCAAACCTGCTGTGGATCCTGTTTATCTACTTTACGGTGCAGGGTTTGGACATTGTGATTTCGACCATCGCCTTTACGCTGTTTACCAGCGCCGTTATGGCCGAGATCGTGCGCGGCGGCCTCAACTCGATTCCGCGCGGCCAGTTTGAGGCAGCGCAGAGCCAGGGCTTCGGCTTCTTTGCCACCATGCGTTACATCATTCTGCCGCAGACGTTTAAGACGATCATTCCGGCGCTGTTTAGCCAGTGCACGACCGTCATCAAGGACAGCTCGTATCTTTCGGGCATTAACGTGGCCGAGCTCATGTACACGGCAAACGTCGTGATGGCCCACGCGATCGATCTGTCGCAGGTGCTTATGCTCTACGGCCTGGTGTTTGCGATGTACTTTGTGCTCAACTTTGGTATCTCGCTGCTGGTCCGAGCGTATCAACGTCGTATCGTGGCAGCGTAGTCCTGCTTCCCCAAGCACGGCACCTTGCCCCTCAATCGTCGCTTGCGTACATTTAGTACGCGACGCTCCTCTTTCGGGGCAATCTGCCGCACTTGGGAAACCAGGACGGTCGTAAGTGACAAAATGGGAATCAGGAATCGCCTATTTCTCATTTGTTAGAAAGGAATCGCGATGAGCGATCTGGAGAACAAGAAGAGTCCCGTGGTCATTACCATCGCGCGCGACTTTGGCGCCGAGGGCCACGAGATTGGCCGTATCCTCGCCAATGAGCTGGGGATTCCGCTGTATGACAACGAGCTGCTGGTGCGCGCGTCGCTGCGTGCGGGTGAGTCGCTCGACAAGATGGCTGCCTACGACGAGCGCCTGGCCGTGGAGAACATGGCGTTTCTGCCTGACCGCTATGACGCGCGTTCGTACTCGGACAAGTTGTTCCAAAAGATGAGCCAGGTGATTTTGGATCTGGGCGAGACCGAGAGCTGCATTATCGAAGGTCGTCTGTCCGATTATCTGCTGCGTAACAACCCCAACCACATTGCCGTATTGGTGACCGCTCCCTTTGAGGACCGCGTCGAGATTGTGCGCAAAAAGCGCGGCCTCAACAAAAAGAAGGGCGCCAAGCTGGTCAAGCAGCAGCAGAAGGCGCGCGAGGCGTTCTACAAGCGCTACAGCGCCGGAAAGTGGAAGATGACGAGCGGCAAGGATATCGTTGTCAACCGTGCCAAGTTGGGACGCGAGGGCTGTAAAGACGTCATCGCCGCTGCCTACCGCTACAAGGTAGCGCAGCTCGAAGGCTAGCCGACCAAAACCACCACAAAGGGGACAGGCACCTTGTGGTGGTTTTTGTTTTAGGCCGAGGGGAAGGCCTTGGTGAGACCGGCGCGCGTTTGCGTGTCGGTCTTTTGGTAGATGGAGCTCAGGTGGCGCTGGACCATGCGCATCGAGATGCCGAGCTCCTCGGCGACCTGTTTAAGTGGACGTTCGTCCTGGGTTACGGCTATGAGCACGTCGACTTCGCGCGGGGTGAGAGCGTGGTTGGCGATGAAGGCCTGGCGCTGCTCCTCGACGGTGGGCGCGGCGAGCACTTCTTCTGCCAGCTGCTCGCGCTCGCGCTCCTGC
>USTC01000004.1 GCA_900557505.1 uncultured Collinsella sp. | reverse complement strand
CGTAAGGGGAGCGTTGAGATCGCCCGTGCCCGCAAGCGCGCCCGCTTTTCCGGAGCGCTTGTTATTGCCGTGATCCTTGCCGCTGCCAGATCCACTGCCGCCACCGGAGCTGCTTCCGCCGGAGCCATCTCCACTCGTGCCGCTATCGCCGTCGACCGTCATCGGGGCGTCGTGAAGTCCTGTCGTATCCGCGCTGTCGCATACGCCGACCTGAACTTCTGAGCGTTCGCATGCCGCGTCGGACACATGAAGCTCGTGCAGTACGGCACCCAGCGCCGAGTTTGCGCCCGGTCGAATTTCCTCGAGCGTTACGGGATCGAGCGCCACCAGGTCACGCGCCATTGCGTAGAGCGTGACGCGTTTGCCCACCTCGTCGCTCCAGCTCTCCGGGATAGCGAAGCTCATGCGGAACTGTGCCGTGCAACCCGGTGCCAGCACGGCGTTGCCGTTGTCGGCTACCAGCGGGTGCGTTGCAAAACGTGCGCCCAGCGTCTCGAGTGCATATTTCACGCGTGCCATATCGTTGTCCGAATCGTCCTCGGCAAGCTCTGGATCGTAGATCGAAGCCATGCGTGCGCTCACTCCGAATCCGATGGATGCGCTGGAGAACGGCTGGCTGGAGCCCTCTCGGTACAGATCGATCGTTCCGGCGGTCAGCAAGGTGTTGCCGTCGTTTCGCACCGTGACCATGAAGGATTCGCCTGCCGCTCCGGGCACCACCGCGCCCGAGGTAGCGACCGCGCCCGTCGGAGTGGCACACGCCACCAAGGGCACTTCGATGCCGTGCAGCTCTGCCTCGCTCTTTTCCGCGCTCACAATGTGCGTGGCGAGCGCGGAGAGCATGCCTCCCGACGTCAAAAATGTCGTTATCTGATCGACGGGATGGTCCAGCTCGCACATCGCGAACGGCTCTGTGAACAGATCGCCTGCCAAGGTGCTGGCGAAGATGCGGAAGTGCTTGCCCGTCACTGCTACTGGGTTGCCTTCTTCGTCGTAGGTTTGTCCCACCTTGCCATCGGTGTTCTCTACATAGAGCACGCACCTGCCGTTGTTGCTTACGCTAAACGATGCCGGGCCACAGCCTGCGGCGCCCACGGGCTGCGTTGCAAATGCCGATGCGCCTCGCGTCCAAGTAATATGCTGCAGTTGCTCGTTGACGGTTGCCAAAAAGCCCGTGTGCTGCGGCCACGGCACCGCGTGGGGTACTGTGGCATCTGGCGACATAACGCCCCAACCCGCGATGGACTGGCCGATCACGGCGTACGACGCGCAGCCACAACCGTCTGTGGTCTCGTATGCAACGGGCACCACCATTTTGCCGTTGATATTCTCGGGCGCACCCAGCTCGATGCTCGACGGTGCTTGCGGAAAGCGGAGAACTTGACGGAACGTCAGGCTATCGCCCGAAACGTCCGACCACAGGGTAAAGCACTCCAGCGCAACCTCAGCCTCACTGCCGAGCGCCTTTTCTGCGGTGGTTCCGCGGCGGTGGAGATAGGCACCCGACAGGCGCCCGTCGACCAGCGTCTTGCCCACCGTGATACGCGGGCACTGCAGGCAATGGTAGCCATCCTCCTGAAGGCGGCCGCGCGAGATGCTGCGCCACGACGTGTGCGACATCACGCGAACTCCGTCGTTGCTTATGCGCAGGCGCACAACGGACAGTATGCCGGCTGTGCTTGCCGTATCGAAAAGGGTGTTGTCGCCGTCAGGGCGCTCGCCCGAGACCAGCAGCACGTAAGCGTCCTGGTTTTCTCTTCCGTCCGTATATTCCACTACGTCGAAGTCGTAATCGAATATGCCGTCGCGCTCCACGTCGCCCTCGCCAAACCCAAGGGGAAAGTCCACAGGCATGGGGGCAGACCACGTGCCGTTTGCCTTTGTGTGCACCACCAGGCGCGAGCGGCCATTGTCGCCGTAGCGCACCGAGGCGATACGGAACAAGCACTCCACGCCGGCAATCACCGTTAGCTTCATGTGGGCTTCGCTGAGCACGCCAGCAAACAGCACGTTGTCGCTCGAGGGCTTGATGCCGCCACGCTCGTCCTCCGATACACCAGCAGAATTGGCGTTGGGGTCCGCAGCGGCGTCCTTCGCCTGCTCGATATAGGTGTACTTATACATCGGCGCGGCGTTTTCGTCGTTCTCTATCAGTGCGTGGACGAAATGCTCGATCTGCCCCGTGTCGTCGCTTTCTGCATCTGCCTCGAGCTCAATGCGCGTGACCGCTTGATCCCAATCGCGCACGACAGACGCGACGTTTACAGCAGTGGCCTTAACCTCGGCGCGTGCGAGCAGCTCGGCGTTGGTGACGATGGTGGCCGATGCGATTAATTGCGGCACGCCGCCCGCCTCGATATTGCCGGGCGTGCCGAAGCGGGCATCCAACGTGTAAGGCGTATCTCCACCCAATGCGAGCTCAGAGCGCTGGAGCACATACTGGTTGCCATTGTTCACCGACATATTCCACGAATCGAGGAGTGTGGGCCATGACCCCGACCAAGCCTTGGTGGTCCATTTGAACATTACGAACTGGAGTATCACATCGACATCGACGTCTGCACCTACGCGCAGTCGCGGAAGCTGGTGTCCATCTGCCTTCTCGTACCCAATGAACAGCGTGAGGGATGCGGCGCCGCGCACGGCAGACGAAGCGACGCCTGCAACGCCGGCGCCAAAGGTGACGGCGAGCCCGATCTGGATGGTGAACGAGCCCGAGGTGTTTGAATAGTCGAGCGAAATGTTTTTAAAAAACGCCGCGCCGCTGCCGTGCGTGTGGGCACCCACGGCGAGCGCCAGCTTCGCCAGCACCCAGGGGTTGACGTTTAGGAAAAACGGCACCGGTCCTAGGGTAAACTGCTCGGTCCAATTGAGGTCGGTTCTTACCTGGAAGAGGGCCTTAATATTGCCGTATGCGGGGTCGTTGTTGTTACCCCAGGTTTTGCCCACCCAATCGTAGGCGAGCGAGCCGTACAACTGTGTGGCGATATCCATCGTGAACAGCGGCGTGCAATGGTGGCGAAGGAGCTTGGTGTTTCTTGGATCGGTGCCCGAACCGGCACTCATGCTTTTGTACTGATTCCACTTCCCCTCCATCTCGTCGAGGTAGCGGTTTGCTTGCTTGGCGCCCGACTCGCGCGGTGACTTCTTCCAGTATTCCGGATCAGGGTTGCCCGAATCGTTCATGTAGCTGGCTGGTTTGTATCCTCCGCCAAACAGCACGTACCCGGCAAACGAGAAATCGAACAAAATGGGGAACGAGGGCATCCAGCAGGTGAACTTATTGCCGCCGATGCCGGGAAACGCCGCTGGGAAATCAAACGGAGTGATCTCTTGGTCCATGGTAGTGGGGACGATAGTGGTCGATCCGGATTCCGCCTTTGCCGCCGGCGCGGTAACAACGGCCATAGGGGATGAGAGCGTGTAGGTTTTGCCCTGGTAGTCGAGGACAAAGCGCAACTTGCATCCTTCCTCCAGAAGGCCCGAAGCTGCATCGAGGAACGTGTCTTCAAGCGTGAACGTTGCCAGATTATCCGTGCCCGATGCGCTGGCCTTGACTTGGCCAATCTGCGTGAAGGTTTCGGGTGAGCTGCCCGCGGCAGGCGTCACTTTGTTGATGCGCAGCGTTGCCTGTCCATCCTGTGGCAGATGTGCCTGCACGGTAAAGGCGTGCGTATCGGGCTGCTCGTTTGCCGTGTCGTCCTTCGGCAATGTCATGAACGTGGCTTCAGCGTACTGGATGTCCCATTCGTCGAATGTGAGCTGGCGGAAGTACGGCTCGCCGTCGGAAAGCGGACGCGTGGGCGCGGTTATGGCGGTGCCGCCCTGGATACGCGCAAGGGGAATCTCGACATCACGGTAGCCCGCCATGCTAATGGAGATGCCGCCGTTAAAGTCGTACGCGTCGAGAAGCGTTGCCTCGTCCACGTAGCCTTCCGAAAGCGGCGCGACCTCAAAGATGGCCGTGCCTTCGTCATCGGTCGTGGCGGAGAGCTGCTTGCCTACGGCATAGCGCGATGTGAGCGTGACCTTGGCACCTGCGATGGGCGTATTCTTGTTGGCGACATCGACCACGACCACACCGAACATGGTGCGCGAGAGAACGAGCACCCTGAAGGGGTCTTTTTCGTCGGCATGGGCTTCGGTGGGTGCGAACGGCAATATGAAGGCGTTTGCGCTTCCCGGCACGCGCAGCAACATAATGCTCGCTAACGAGGACGCTCCGGCGACAAGTAACGAACGGCGATCAAGCATCTTGGGCTCCCATCCCGCAAGTATCGGTGGAAATAATCCAATTTTGCGAGAAGGCGCCCCGTGGCGGTAGTGCCGTTCAAGGGTCAAAATGTCCAAATTGATCGAGCGGAGCGCCGGGTTCCGGAACGCGTTCGATGCGCTTGGCAGTCCGGTCGCTAACGTAACATATGCGCGACCAGCTCGGCGCGTGTGCCGATGCCAAGCTTTGCGTATACGCCGGATAGGCGGTTTTTGACGGTGCCCGGCGATACTCCCATATGGCGTGCGATTTCGGCGTTGGTCCACCCACGGCAGGCGAGCATGGCCATGGTGAATTCCGTGGTCGTTAGATCGTCGGCCACGTCCTCGCCCGAATCGGGGTTGTGGATGCGCCGCCAGCCGTAGCTGAAGCGATACGTGATCTCGATGATGCGCGCGAAGTCGTCAGGGTATTGCGTTTTTAGGCATGCCTCGATAAGCCCCTGTAAAAGGCCGTGATGCTCGCCAATGAGCTCGATAAGGCCGTCGGGACGCGCGATGTTCCAAGCGGCTCCGAAGTGTGCCTTTGCGGTGTCGACGTCTTTGAGGCTCATGCAGGCCATGGAAGCCGACAGGTGCAGGAACAGCTCCGAGATGGGATAACTCCCCTGTTTCATGATCAGGGCATTTTCCGCCATGCCCAGACTGCGGCCGTATTCGCCACGCAGATACAAGGCGTGCGCCATCACGTAGCTGGCGAACAGGCGCAGGCCTTCGGGCAGATGCGCCGCAAGCGGATAAAACTCTTCGGCGGAATACGGGGAAGGCAAGTGCAGCAGGACGCTCGCGGCGGAGGCGAACAGGATATGCGTGGCGTGGACGGCGGGTGATTCCTTGTCGGCTGGCGTATCGAGGATGCCCGCAAGGCAACGGCGGGCATCGGCGATACGGTTGAGCGACAGACTGGCATATCCGCAGATAAGGCATGCGGAATAACGCAGTGCGGGGTCGGTGGCGTCAAGATAGGGGCGTGCTGTCTCGGCGGCGGGTGTGGCCTGTCCGCGAAAGTACAGCGCTTCTGCCGTGGCGATGGTGCGCGAATCGGGGTCGGAAATGCCTGCAACCGCAGCGTCAATCTGCCCCGGCACAAAGGCAGTGCACATCAACGGCATGGGAATGCGCGGGTAGCCATCGCAGTCCATCTTCCATCTCCCATCAGGTGGCAACAATGCAGCAATTGTACTCCTGTTGCTCGGGACCCCTCTCGTTTTACTGTTCGGTTAACGCTACGGATCGTTTTGGAAGGCTTACGAGCATGGTGGTTCCGTTCTCGGAACTTGTTTCGACCTCTACCGTGCCACCGTGAAGCGCTGCAATCTCCCAAACAAGCGCTAGCCCGAGTCCTGCGCCGCCGTATGCTCTGCTGCGGGATTTGTCTAGACGAAAGAACGACTGGAAGATGCTCTCTCGGTACTGCTTGGGTATTCCCGGGCCCTCATCTTTGACTCGCAGGAGCACGTGGCTGTCGCTGCCGCTGATGGAGACGTTGACAGTCGAGCCGGAGCGGCTGTAACGGATGGCGTTTTCGACCAGATTAAACACCAGCCGATAGAGGAGCGTATCACTTCCGATTGTCAAAGCGTCTCCGGCGCAATCGAGGGTTACGTCCTTATTCTCGGCAAGCGGCGCAAGGTCGGTGAGGACCTCTTCGGACAAGGGACCAAGTTCAACAGCGTCCTCGCAAGGAACGCTGCGGAGCTCACTCATCTCGAGCAATACCTTGGTCATCCGCGACATCCGCTCGGTTTGTTCTTGAAGCAGGTCGAGCAGCTCGGCTGTTTCGGGTTGCAGACCGGAGCGCTCGGAGATGAATAGTTCAATCTGTGCTTGCATAAGGGCGAGCGGGGTGCGCAGCTCGTGTGCGGCGTTGCCGGTAAACTGACGCTGCGCAGAGAACCCTTCGCCAAGACGGGCGATCATGTCGTTGAAAGAGGCGCTGCATCGCTGTAGCTCGGTGGGCACATCTTCACTGAGTCCGATTTCGCTTAGGTTGTCAGGCTGCACACGCTCAACCTGGGCTGCAAAAGCCCGTAGCGGTTTGAGTGCACGGCCGCTCGCAAAGTATGCCAGCGCGCCGCCAAGGAGTGTGACTCCAGCCGTGATGTACCAGGTTGTCGTGCCAAAAGACTCCTGTGCGTCGTTTACGACGATCGTGACCTCGTTATCGGGGGTCGCTTTCGTTGGGTCGAACGCCTGGGGCGAATCTTCGCCGGTTGCGTTAAAGGCCGAGATGTTACTGCCGATGGCATCCATGTAGCGCATGCCCGTATAGCCGACCAGGCAGTTCGTCAGCACGCATGCCGCACACGTGAGCAGTGCCGTCATAATCGTTATGCGCCATTGCAGGGAAAGCCTTTTCATTCGCTATCCTCCATAACGTAGCCCTCTCCAATCCGATTGCGAATCGGGTCGTATCCCAAAGCGCTGCGCAACTTTTTTCGGAGCGACGAAATATGAACGCGGGTTGCGTTGCTAAAGCTGTTCACGCTGCTATCCCAAACGTGCTCGATAAGCTCCTCTTGACTTACCGGACGCCCCTGATTAAGCATCAGGTATTCCAAGATTCCCGTTTCCTTGCGCGTAAGAGATAAAGCCTCGCTGTTCACGGAAGCGATGCGCGCCTTGGTGTCAAAGCGGAGCTTTCCGCAGGTTAAAACTATGTCGCTTTGTGTAAAGCGTCTGAGGGTAAGGCTGCGAATCCTTGCCGCAAGCTCGTCCAGATGAAACGGCTTGGTGAGGTAATCGTTGGCGCCGGCATCGAGTCCGGCGACCTTATCGGATACTTCGCCGCGCGCGGACAGAATCAGCACCTTGGTCTCGCAGTCGGTTTTCCTAAGTTCCCTGAGCACGGTCATGCCATCGATACGGGGAAGGTTGAGGTCGAGTACCACGAGGTCAAAGACTTCGACGCCCAGCAGGTCGAGCGCCTCCTGTCCGTCGTGACAGCAGTCGACGCTGTACGCCAAGTTTCGCAAGCTGCGCGCGATTGCGTCACACAGCGCCCGCTCGTCCTCGACGATCAAAATACGCATAACAGTCTCCTTGCACATTTCAAATCGCGCTTAACACGGATTTTATAGCCGATATGGTCCAATGGTCGCGTAACGAAAGGAGTGGTCAGGTTGTTCAAAGCGGTAAAACCCGTGGTACAGGTCGCTTTGTTGATCGTCGGAATTGCCATGGTGTGCTTTGGCGTTATGCGTGGCGAGGCGGATGCCGTGCTGGCCAAAGCGATTAGGCTGTGCTTGGAGTGTATCGGAATTGGATAAAAGAGAAAACACTGCGTCGCATGTTTTGGCCCGATTTCGCGGATTCATTCAGGCGGCGGCAACACTTATTACCAACATTCACCTGCCAAACTTTGCCAAGGGCGGCATCTATCAGGGCGCAGGAAAAACAGTCTGCGTACCCGGGCTTAATTGCTATTCGTGCCCCGCGGCATCGGGTGCGTGCCCCATTGGGTCGTTCCAGTCGGTGGTGGGCTCGTCCAAGTTCAACTTTTCTTACTATGTTACCGGTACGCTCATTCTGATCGGCGTGCTACTGGGGCGCTTTGTGTGCGGTTTTTTGTGCCCGTTTGGCTGGCTACAAGAGCTGCTTCATAAGATTCCCGGCAAAAAGTTCTCCACGAAAAAGCTCAAGGCGCTTACGTATATCAAGTACGTCGTGCTGCTGTTTGCTGTGGTATTACTGCCTGTGCTGGTGGTCAACGATCTGGGCATGGGCGACCCGTTCTTTTGCAAGTACATCTGTCCACAGGGTGTGCTCGAGGGCGCCATTCCGCTGGCCATTGCCAATGCCGGCATTCGATCTGCGTTGGGACAGCTCTTTACTTGGAAACTAGTCGTTCTCATTGCCGTGGTAGTGCTGAGCGTTTTGTTCTATCGCCCCTTCTGCAAATGGATTTGTCCACTCGGCGCATTCTATGCGCTCATGAATAAGGTATCCCTACTGGGGATCCGGGTCGATGCATGCAAATGTGTCTCGTGCGGCAAGTGCTCAAAGGTTTGTCAGATGGACGTTGATGTGGTCCGCGCGCCCAATCATGCCGAATGCATCCGGTGCGGAAAGTGCATTGGGGCCTGTCCCGTCGATGCCATCAGCTATCGCTATGGCCTGGATGTGTCGGCGGAAAAGCTTCCCTTGACCGCCGATAAAAAGTAAACAAGCTTCGACAAAACGGAGGAATGACTATGAAGCTTTCTAAGATTGCGGCCCTGTTTATGGTGCCGGTATTGGCCTTGTGTCTTGTGGCATGTTCGGCGCCCGGTGGCAATGCGAGCGAATCTGCGAGCTCCGATCCTAAGATCGCAGAACTCACTGCGCAGAAACCGACCAATGCCGACGAGGCCGCCGAGCTGTATGCGAAGCTCATGCAGAAGGAGAACGAGATCTTTTCGAGTGATAACGCGCTGTGGGAAAAGGTATTCAATGCGGCAAATAAAGACTCGGCAATGATTGAGGACGGCAGCAATTACGGCGATTTCCTGCTCAAGACCATCGACGGTGCCAAGGATGAGTTCACGGCGGATGAGCTTAAGACACTCAAGGCCGGTGCACAGCAGATTAAGGAGATCGAGGACAAGCTCGAGAGCCTGGAGAAGGAGTTCCCCGGCTGTGGAAGCACGCCGAGTGCAGGCGAGAGCGTCGACGCTTCGACCGCTGGCATGACAGCTGGTGCCAATGCTTCGAGCGAGGCGACGAAGTTCCCCAGCTTTACGGGCAAGGACCTGGATGGCAACGACGTGAACAGCGACGAGCTGTTCTCTAAGAACAAGGTCACCGTCATGAACTTCTGGTTCACCACTTGCAAGCCGTGCGTGGGCGAGCTGGGCGATCTTGAGAAACTGAATCAGGAGCTTGCCGAGAAGGGCGGCCAGGTCGTGGGTGTCAATTCCTTTACGCTCGATGGCAACAAGGGCGAGATTGCAGATGCCAAGGACGTGTTGAGCAAGAAGGGCGTGACATATAAGAACATCTGGTTCAAGTCGGATAGCGAGGCCGGTAAGTTTACGTCAAATTTGTTCTCGTTCCCGACAACGTATGTCATCGATCAGAATGGCAATATCGTAGGGGAGCCCATCGTGGGAGCCATCAGCTCCGCCGAGCAGCGCGCAGCACTCAACAAACTTATCGACCAGGCGATTGCGAATAGCGGGCAATAAACAAGCTGAACTATGTATATTGAGGAGGTCTCGGGATCCCCGGGGCCTCTTTGATTTCGATTCTTCGAGATCAAATCTGCTCTTGTTATGTTCTCGTTTCCAAGAAATGGGAGGCAGCTCATTTATATGCCGCCGTCCCTTTTCACCTGCATCTTTCCTGCTAGATTAAACCTAATGGGGAAAGGAGCCACAAATGGACGGGATGCAAGATATCGTAAAGAAGTTTCCGTTTTGGGAGCATTTGTCTGACGACGAACGCGCTCTTGTTTTAGGGCAATCCGCCTTGCGCACCTTTGATGCCGGACAGCTTATTGGCGGCAGCGACAGCTCTTGCACGGGCGTCTTCCTCATTGTCCACGGCGATATCCGCGTCAGCCTTCTTTCCGAGGAGGGCAAGGAGGTTACGCTGTTTCGGCTCGGTGAGGGAGAATGCTGCGTCACCACCGCGTCGTGCGTTATTCGGCAAATCTCATTCGACACGCTCGTAACTGCGACACGAGAATCCACGCTCCTCGTTGTTCCTATTGGTGTTTGCGAGCATCTTGCCAACGTTAATATCCACGTCAAGGTTTTCATGCTCGAAGTAGAGGCGCAGCGCTACTCCCAGGTGGTTCGCGTGCTGCAGCAGATGCTCTTCAGGCGCCTTGACCAGCGCGTTGCCGACTATCTGGTTGAGCGATGCCGGGCAGCGGAGTCGATGGAGCTCCGGATCACTCAAGACGAATTGGCGCGTGATATCAATTCTGCTCGCGAGGCGGTGACACGCGTGTTGCGTCGTCTTGCCGATGAGGGCCTTATCGAGGTGAAGCGCGGGCGCATCCTTGTTCTGGATGTCGACGGTTTGGCGCGCCTGCCGTAGCGATGACTTTGCTGTGGTGCCTATCCGCCCGCTGCTCGCTGCTTGCTCTCAAGAAAACCACCCGTATGGTGACTTGGTCACGGAACCGGCCTATGTCTTCCGGACATACTGGCATCAAGCGATAGGACAAGCGAGCAAAGGAGCTCATCATGGGATTGTTTGATTTATTTGCTGGGGTGGATATCAACAAAGGTGTTGAGGAGTGCCAGGCGACCGAAGGCGCGGTATTGATTGATGTACGCGGCGCCGATGAGTATCGGCAGGGGCATATCCCCGGGGCCGTCAACATTCCCCTCGATAGCATCGACCGCGTGCTTGCCGAATATCCAAAGAAGGACGCCCCGCTGTTTGTACATTGCTTGAGTGGTGCTCGTAGCGGTCGTGCCACGAGTTTTCTCCAGCGTGCAGGCTACAGCAACGTGAAGAACATTGGCGGAATCAATAGCTACGGTGGAAAGGTGGTGCGTTAACCATGAAGGTGGTTATCGTGGGAGGCGTTGCCGGCGGCGCATCGGCCGCGGCGCGCTTGCGCAGGCTTGACGAGCAGGCGGAGATTGTTGTTTTCGAGCGCACGGGCTATGTGTCCTATGCCAATTGCGGATTGCCATACTTTATTGGCGGCGTGATTGAGGAGGAGTCTGCGCTCACGCTGCAATCGCCCGAGGGATTTTGGAATCGATTCCGCATTGCCGTGAAGACGAGTCATGAGGTGATCGCCATTCACCCCGATGTGCATGCGGTTGACGTCCGCAACCTGCTCACCGGCGAAGAATTTGTCGAGACATATGACAAGCTGATTCTTTCGCCTGGCGCGCACCCGATTCGCCCTGAGCTTCCGGGGATCGATTCGGATAAGATCTTCAGCTTGCGAACGGTCGAGGACACGCTGCATATCCATGACTACGTACAAGAGCATAGGCCGAAGAGCGCTGTGGTGATCGGCGGCGGTTTTATCGGCATCGAGACTGCCGAGAACCTGCGCGACCTGGGCCTTACGGTGACGCTTCTGCAGCGCCCTCGTCAACTAATGAACAACATGGATTACGATATGGCAACGCTGCTTCACACGGAAGTGCGCGAGCATGGCATTGACCTGCGACTTCGTGCCGACGTGACGGGTTTTGAAGAGGTCGATGGCCGTGTGGTCACTCATGTGGCGGGCGAAGATTCTATCGTGGCCGATATGGTGCTGCTCGCTATCGGCGTTGTCCCCGAGAGCCATTTGGCAAAGGAAGCTGGCATCGAGCTGGGCATCAAGGGCTCCATTGTGGTGAACGATCGCATGGAGACATCTGCTCTCGACGTATATGCCGTGGGCGATGCCGTGCAGGTCAAGCATCAGGTGACGGGCGAGGACGCAGTGATTTCCCTTGCGGGCCCCGCCAATAAACAGGGGCGTATCGTCGCCGATGTGATCTGTGGCCTAGACAGTCACTATCAGGGCTCGTTGGGCTCTTCGGTGATCAAGGTGTTCGACTTGACAGCTGCGAGCACGGGAATTTCTGTGAAAGCAGCGCGTGCGGCAGGTATTGATTGCGAGAGCGTTGTGCTGTCGCCCGGATCGCATGCGGGCTATTATCCCGGAGCGACGCCCATGACCATGAAAGTCGTGTTTGAGAGGGAAACCTTGCGTCTGCTGGGTGCGCAGATTGTGGGCGTCGATGGCCTCGATAAACGCATCGACGTGCTGGCGACGGCAATCCAGGCCGGTATTCGGGCCGATAAGCTCAAGGATTTGGATTTGGCTTATGCGCCGCCATATTCTTCGGCAAAAGACCCGGTAAACATGGCTGGTTTTATGATCGAGAACGTTGACTCGGGCATCCTCAAGCAGTGGCATTGGGAACAGGAGCCTGATCTGCCGCGCGACGGAAGCGTGCAGCTGCTCGATGTTCGCACGGTTGGCGAGTATGGTCGCGGTCATATCGACGGCTTTATGAACATCCCTATTGATGACTTGCGCGCTCGCTTGGGGGAGCTTGACGTGGCAAAGCCTGTTTATGTTATTTGCCAAAGTGGTCTTCGCAGCTACATCGCTTGTCGCATTCTCGCTCAGCACGGTTTTGACTGCTATAACTTCTCGGGCGGTTATCGTTTCTTTGCTGCTGTGACCAAAGACCGTCGCGGTAGCGATAACGTGATGCCGTGTGGATTGGAGAAGTAGGGCCTTTTTGGGCAACTTTGAACGAGGACTGCCGTGAACGAGTGGCGGCTTGGCCGGAAATGAGCGCTTTGCCGCCACTCGTTGGGGTCTGGAGCTGACGTGAGACCGTTGCCGAAGTCCCGTTTGGAGCCGTTGCGGGACCGGTTTCGCAGCATCGTTGGTACGACCGTAGAGCCGGCTCCTACTCAGGGTCGGCACCAACGCGGGACCCGGAGCCAATGCAGCACCACAAGTGATCCAATCCTCCAGCTCACTGCCAATTCTCCTGCTAGCGTGTATGACAAAGGTGAGATGGGGTAGGAAAAACGCATTACACGCGAGTGATGGGGAAAGGCCGACGTGCCCGTCCCTGTGCGGGGAGGAAGCCCATCGATGCTGGAGCTCAAAGGTATTTGCAAAAGATACGTTACGCAGTCGTTTACGCAGGTGGCGCTCGACAGCGTAAGCCTGTCTTTTCGCGATAACGAGTTCGTGGCCATTCTGGGTCCCTCGGGCTCGGGCAAAACTACGATGCTCAACGTTATCGGCGGGCTCGATCATTTCGATTCCGGCGACCTGTTGATCGACGGTATTTCGACCAAGGACTTCCGTGACCGCGATTGGGACGCCTATCGTAACAATCGTATCGGCTTTGTGTTCCAGAGCTATAACCTTATCCCACATCAGACCATCTTGGAAAACGTGGAGTTGGCGCTTACGCTCACGGGCGTGGGGCATGCTGAGCGCCGCCAGCGTGCGCGCGAGGCGTTGGAGAAAGTCGGCCTGGGCGAGCATGTTAACAAGCGCCCGAGCCAGCTTTCGGGCGGACAGATGCAGCGCGTGGCCATCGCCCGCGCCCTAATCAACGATCCCGAGATCGTCCTTGCCGACGAGCCGACCGGCGCCTTGGACTCAACGACATCCGTGCAGGTCATGGATTTGCTCAAGGACGTGGCGCGCGACCGCCTGGTTATCATGGTCACGCACAATCCCGAGCTGGCGTACCAATATGCCACGCGCATTGTCAACCTGGCGGACGGCAAGATCACCGACGATTCCGATCCCTTCGATGTCGCTGACGCCACGCGTCGCGAGGCCAAGCCTACGCGCAAAACCTCGATGAGCTTTGTGACGGCGCTGGGGCTTTCTGCCCGAAACCTCATGACCAAAAAGGGCCGTACGGCCATGACGGCCTTTGCGGGGTCGATTGGCATTATCGGCATTGCGGCGATCCTGGCGCTGTCCAATGGCGTAAACGGCTACATCAAAAAGGTCGAGGAGGACACGCTTTCGAGCTACCCGCTCACCATTTCCAAGCAGGATTACGACCTGTCGTCCATGATGGGCGGACAGGGGGCTGTGGATGATGAGGCGTCCAACGGCGAGGATTTATCCGACGACGGTACCGACGGCAAGGCTCAGGGAACCGATAAGATTCCCGTGGTCACGGCCGTAAAGGATATGTTTGCGAGCGTTAAGTCCAACGACATGACGAGCTTTAAGGCATGGCTTGACGACGGCGGCGATGGTATCGACAAAGAGGTCAACGCCATCCAGTATGGCTACGGCGTGACGCCAGTTGTCTATCGTTCGAGTAAGGGTGACGAGAAGCCCGTCCGGCTGGTGCCCAACGCTATGACCGAGGCCATGAGCGGAGGCGCAAGTTCGGCGGCAACGGTGAGCATGGAATCCATGGGAACCTCGGTCTTTAACGAGATGATCGACGACCAGAGTCTGCTCGACAGCCAGTACGATGTCGTCGCTGGCCATTGGCCTACGTCCGCCAACGAAGCCGTGATGGTGCTTTCGAACCGTGGCACGGTGGGCGATTACACGCTCTACAGCATCGGTGCGCTGGATATTGATGAGCTCAATGACCTGGTTAACAGCGCCATGGCGGCCGACGGTGGGGTCGAAACGCCCGAGACCGGCACCGACTTTACCTACGACGATGCGCTGTCCACGACGTTTAAGGTGCTGTCGCCGGCCGATGCCTATCGCAAAAACGAAGAGACCGGCATGTGGACTGACATGTCTGGCGACGCCGACTTTATGACGGCCAAGGTTGCCGACGGTATTGACGTGCACATTGTGGGCGTGGTGCGACCTAACGAGACCGCCAACGCGAGCGCGTTGTCTCCGGGCATTGCCTATACGCATGCGCTGACTCGCCAGCTTATGGAGCGTGCTGCCGATTCGCAGATTGTGCAGGAGCAACTCGCCCACCCCGAGACGGATGTCTTTACGGGCAAGTCTTTCGATGAGCTGCAAGGCGAGGCCAAACAGGGCGTGGATCTGGGCAGCATGTTCAGTGTGGACGAGGCGGCGCTGAAGAGCGCGTTCTCGTTCGATGCCTCCGCACTCTCGGATGTTGCCGGCGGCATTGATCTAACGGGCATCGATCTGTCCGGGCTGGACATTGACCTTTCGGGCGTTGGTAAGGACATCGACTTCAGCGACATCATGGCCAAAGCGCCAACCCCAGATTTCTCGGGTATCTTTGACGGTCTGGAACTCACGCCCGAGCAAATGCAGCAGGTGGGAACGCTGGCCAACCAGCTGTTTGAGGGCTTTTTGCAGTCTGATCAGTTTAAGGCGCTGACACCCGATGATCTTAAGGACGCGTCAAAGCTTGCCGCCGCGTTCTCGACGTATCTTGAGAGTGATACGGCAGCCCAGCAAATCCTGGCCCAGCTCAAAGCGCTCGGCGGCGATGCCCTGGCCGAGCGCCTGCAGCAGGCGATGACCGACTATGTGCAAAAGCAGCTGGCTCCGTATCTGCAGCAGGCTATGGATCAGGTGATGAAGGCGATCAGCGAGCAGATAGCGTCGACGGTATCGTCCCAGCTTAAAGCAGGCGCGGCGGGGCTCATGGGACAGATGGCTACGCAGATGTCGTCGAGTATTGCCAACTTGGCGGGCGCCATGCGTGTTGATGCGAGCGCCTTTGCCAATGCCATTCACTTCAACATGGACGTCGAGGACCTGAGTTCGCTCATGATGAGTTACGCCAAGGCGTCGAAGCTCACCTACGACAACAATCTGACCACGTTGGGCTATGCGGACGAGGCCGACCCCATCTCGGTCAAGATTTTCCCGCGCGACTTTGAGGCCAAAGAGCGCGTGCTCGATCACATCGACGCGTACAACAAGCAGGTCAAAGCCGCCGGCCACGATGAGCAGGCAATCTCGTACACCGACTACATGGGTATCATCATGGGGTCGGTGACCGACATCGTGAACACCATCAGCTTGGTACTCATCGCATTCGTGAGTATCAGCCTGGTGGTGAGCTCCATCATGATCGGCATCATCACCTACATCAGCGTGCTGGAGCGCAAAAAGGAGATTGGCATCCTGCGCGCGATTGGCGCGTCAAAGCGTAACGTGGCCAACGTATTCAATGCCGAGACCTTTATCGAAGGCCTCATCGCCGGCGTCTTTGCCATCGTCGTCGTGGTGGCTGTGAGCTTTCCGGTTAATGCCTGGGCACTTGCCGCCAAGCAGGTACCCAACCTGATGAGCCTGCCCGTGCAGGATGCGCTGGTGCTCATTGCGATTTCTGTGCTGCTGACGGTCGTTGCCGGCCTACTGCCGGCTCGCAGCGCGTCCAAGAAGGACCCTGTCGAAGCCCTGCGCTCCGAATAACGTGACAAAGGGACGCCCCTTTTTGTCACATTGAGGCCCTTACGAAATCGGGGTCTAATACTTTTCTGAGAAGTGAACGAGTCAAAATGGACCCCCGAAGCATCGACACTTTTGAGATGCAATTTCCTGCGGTTTTGCCAGCAAAATCCTGCGGTTTTGGCGTCAAAAAATGTCGGCGCTTCGGGGGTCCAAATACAGCCGTTCACTTCTCGGAAAAGTATTAGACCTCGAGATATAGACGGCGTTTGCGAGCGGAAATCAGAACGCAAGCTTCTAGCTCTTCTTTGCAGAGAGCATAAGCCTAATTTCCGGATGGGTGTATTCGTCGAATTCTTCTGCGGCTTCGGTGTCAAAGGCGTAGTTCGACTTGATGGATTCGTCCTCCGTCTTGATGTTGATCTCTTCGTAGGGGGATCCAGTTAAAAATGCCTGCTTAAACTCATCCGACAGGCTACATGGCGCGAGGAGGTCGGGCGTGGCAACGGAAATGTCCAGCCCGTTGAGCGGGGCGCAGAGCGTCGCGATATCCTGCTCGGCGCGGGAGAGGTTGTCTGCAAGGCTTGCCTCGGGGTCGATCTGACTGGTGTAATCGACGTCCGTGAGCATGCCGTCTGCATCAAAAGAAAGGTAGACATAGGCTGCTTGAGCGCCGAGGTCATTATCGCGCAGATAGCCGATAATGCGGTAGCCGTAGTCGTGATACGACTCGTACGGATCATCTGCCGCGATGCGTTCGCACACGGGTTCCAGGGCATCCTGTGCAATGGTGAGCTGTTCGGCGGCTGCAGCCTTTCTTGCCTGAAGCTCGTTATTTCCCTGGACAAACTGCGGGATGTAGACGCCAAGCAGCACAATGACGGGCACCACCGCGAGAGCTATGATTTGCTTCTTGACGCTTGGAATCGTCACGCCGTATGCGTTTGCCATGGCCTCGGCATTGCTCGAGGTCTCGGCTAGCACGTCTGCCGCAGTGGCAACTGCCCCTACGGCGCTGGCAACCTCGGCGGCACCGCCCAGGTTGCGCGCGAGATCGTTATCGCTGTTCTT
>USTC01000003.1 GCA_900557505.1 uncultured Collinsella sp. | reverse complement strand
CTTTGCGTGCGGAACTCATTTTGAGCAAGCACCCGCCCTGCCGGGGCTCCCGGGTTCTGCAACGACTCGGCCGTTCGGGTCAGGCGGGCTGATAGGAAAGATAGTGACGGAGGCGCCACTGGCGCCTCCGCCTTTTGAATGTGATGAAAGTGTGGCGAAATGAACTTAAAACTTCCGTAAATGTGATAAATGTCACGTTTTACCTAGGGTAAAATGTGGGAAATATCACGTTTACGGAAGTTTCTTTGCGGGAGGTTCGGTCATGCAGCGAGATATCATTGCCAAGCTTAACGCTTGGAAAGCGTCAGAATATCGTAAGCCGCTTATCCTTAAGGGGGCGCGCCAGGTTGGAAAGACGTGGGCGCTTAAGGAGTTCGGCCGAACCTCGTACCTCAATTTTGTGTATCTGACGCTCGAGGAGCCGTCACCTGGGGTACAGAGCGAGTACGCTCAGTTTTTCGAAGGTACGCGCGATCCTCGACGGATCATCTCAAATCTTTCCCTGGCACTTGGACAGCCTATCGATCCCGGCGAGACGCTGCTTATTATTGATGAGATCCAGGATTGTCCTTCTGCAGTCGGCGCCCTTAAATACTTCTGTGACGAGGCCCCCGAGTATCACGTCGCATGCGCAGGGTCTTTGTTGGGCGTTCGCTTGTCCCGTGAGACCAGCGCTTTTCCGGTGGGAAAGGTCGAGTTCATGGAGATGCGCCCCATGAGCTTTTCCGAGTTTCTGAAAGCCGAGGGCGCTGCAAACTACGACGAATACCTTGGCGGCCTGGATCAGATCGAGACAGTGCCCGATTTCTTCCATGTCCGTCTCGTCGAGCATCTTCGTCGTTATTTTGCATGCGGCGGCATGCCAGAGGCTCTTGGCCGGTGGGTGGAGACGGGCGATATCGTTCAGGTCGATAAGGTGTTGTCTGATCTCTTGGATTCCTACGAGCGCGATTTTGCCAAGCATGGTGGCCGTGCGCAGTTCGCCAAGCTTTCGCAAATATGGAACTCGATTCCAGCTCAGTTGGCGCGCGAGAACAAAAAGTTCGTTTGGGGTGCGGTGCGCGAGGGGGCTCGTGCTCGAGAATACGAGGATGCTCTGGAATGGCTTGCCGATGCTGGGCTCATCACGGCGGTTCGCCTTAATGCTGCCGGTGGTGTGCCGCTCTCTGCGTACGATGACCTCAAGGCATTTAAAGTCTACTGTCTTGATGTCGGCTTGCTGCGCCGCATGGCAAGGCTTGATGCGTCCGCTTTTGCCATCTCGGATGCGCTATTTTCGGAGTTCAAAGGTTCGTTCGCCGAGAACTATGTGCTTCAGGCATTACTTTCACAGTTAGATGCTGCTCCGCGTTATTGGACAAACGAGAAGCCGAAGCACGAAGTCGATTTTTTGATTCAAGTCGGAAACGAAATCGTTCCCGTCGAGGTCAAATCGGGAGAGGTCGTTCATTCCAAGAGCCTTAAGTACTATGCCGACAAGCATGCGGAGACGACTCCATTGAGGGTCCGCTACTCACTTAAGAACCTAAAGCTCGACGACGGGGTGCTCAACATTCCGTTGTATTTGGCTGATCGATCTGTCCCTCTTATCAAAAAGGCGCTTGATTGTGCGCGTCTTGACGTTTAGATCCTGGGTGAGCTGACGGGCGGCGGCCAATTAATCGCTCCGTTACGGCCAGGGAGCTTGGGCCTTAGCGATGCTTGCTTCGCCAAGCCGTGGGTGTCATGCCGGTGTATTGTTTGAAGGCTTGGGCGAAGGCGGCTTGCTGAGGGTAGTCGAGCCGCTCTGCCACCTGCGCTATCGTGAGCGCGCTATCGGCCAAAAGGTCCTGTGCTTGCTCCATACGGCGTCTGCGAATGTAGGCGCCCAGGGACTCGCCTGTTTGGGCCTTAAAGGTGGCGCATAGTTTGGAGCGGCTCGTGAAGAGTCCCTCGGCCACCTCGTTGATGCTCACATGCCTGCCCTTGTCGAGCGCGCGCTCAATCATTGCCGTTGCTTCTTCGGCAATGCTGACGCGTGTGTCTGCCGCCTGCCGCGCCTGCTTGTGGGCCGCGCGCGAACAGGCGAGCTCCGCGACCATGGTCTCCACGATGCCCTGCATATAGACGTGTCCGCCTACGGTGCGGGCGCGGTCCTCGTTAATCCGGCGCAGCGTGTGGCAGATGGCAGACGTCGCCTCCTCGTGCCATGGCTCGGCAAACGCCTCAAAGATTCCCGCGAACTCGGTGGGATAGCGGTGCTCCAGTTCGTCAAAATATCCAGGCAAAAAGAGCACCGAGCGCGAGTGATAGAGCTCCCCCGCAAACAGCGGGCTTAATTCCTCGCCACAGCTATCTTGGATAAAGCTGCAAACGGCATTGTTTGGCCACGGTCCATGCAATGGTTTAAGGTTCGCAGGCGTTATGCCAGCCTCGGGCATGCATGTAAGTGTGGGCGCGCTGACCTCGCTCACGCAGGCGTATGGCTCGGGTGTGTATTCGGCCAGGTACATATCGTGCGTCGGGGTGATGAAATGCTCCATGACGATGCAGGCAGGGGAGAGGGGCATGATCCATGCGCGGCCGTGCGCCCGGTCGTTTGCCACCTCGCCGGTAAAGACAGCGCCCTTGCCGGAAAGCTCCAGGCCAAACTGCTCAAACTGCGGTGCGTAGAGCTCGGTTATGTCGGTCGCGGCCCGATGCATTTTCAAAAGCGTTCCCTTCCTTTGCGAAAACGTCCACGCCTGGCTCGATTGTGAGCCTTGACTAACATATCAATGATAAATTGAGTATGGTTAACTCTCAATCCGTTAGAAAGGAATCTCATGGCAAAGGGATCAAAAAGGGAAGGCGGCGGTATCGGCGAGCTGCTTGCATATGCCGGCGACCGTAAATTCCTAACGTATTTGGGCATGGCGCTCTCGGCGCTCTCGCAGCTGCTGAGCTTTGGCCCGTACGTGTGCATTTGGCTTGTCGCGCGCGACCTGATCGCTGTGGCGCCTAACTGGAGCGAAGCCACCGATATCGCGATGTATGGCTGGTGGGCTGTGGGTTTTGCCCTGGCAAGCATCGTAGTTTATTTCGTGGGGCTTATGTGCACGCACCTGTCCGCGTTTCGCTGCGCGTCCAATATCCGCAAGACTACGAGCGAGCACCTGCTTAAGCTGCCGCTTGGCTACTTTGACACGCACGCCACCGGTGAGCTGCGTCGTGTTGTAGACGGATGCGCCGCCTCCACCGAGACCCTGCTCGCACACATGCTGCCCGATATCGCGGGCGCTGCCGCCATGGTCGTGGGCTTGCTCGTGCTGCTTTTCGCGCTCGATTGGCGTTTGGGGGCGGCATGCCTTATCTCGGTGGCCATTTCGTTTGGCGCCATGGCCACCATGATGAGCGGCAAAGGCGCCGAGTTCATGAAGGCCTACATGGGAGCGCTGGTCAAGATGAACAAGACCGGCACCGAATACGTACGCGGTATTCCCGTGGTCAAGGTGTTTCAGCAGACGGTCTACTCCTTTAAGGCTTTCCACGATGCGATCGCCGAATACGCCGACATGGCACAAAACTATGCGGGCACGTTCTGCCGAGGTCCGCAAGTACTCAACCTTACCGCGCTCAATGGTCTTGTGACATTCCTGTTGCCCGTGGCGTTGCTGTTGGCGCCGGGCGAGACGGACTTCGCGCATTTTATGGCCAACTTCACGTTTTACGCGATATTTTCGGCCGTGGTGCCGACGGCCATGACCAAGCTCATGTTTGTGGGCGAGGCCTCTCAGATGAGCGCCGATTCGCTGGCTCGTATTCGAAGCGTCATGGATTCCAAGCAGCTCTCCGTGCCCGCCCAACCCAAGCACCCTGCCGGCGGCGACGTGCGATTTGAGGACGTGAGCTTTACGTACGAGGGTGCCGAAGCGCCTGCTGTCAACCATGCGAGTTTTAGCGTTCCCGCTGGTAGCACCCTCGCCCTGGTGGGTCCCTCGGGTGGCGGTAAGTCAACCTGCGCAAGCCTGATCCCGCGTTTTTGGGATGTCTCCTCGGGTCGAGTGCTCGTAGGCGGTGTGGACGTTCGCGATATGGATCCGCACGAGCTTATGGACCAGGTCGCCTTTGTGTTCCAGACCAACCAGCTGTTCCGGCAAACACTTGCCGATAACGTGCGCGCCTCCAAGCCTACGGCCACTGACGACGAGGTGCGTGCGGCCCTCTCCGCAGCTCAGTGCGACGACATTGTGGCCAAGCTCCCACAGGGCACCAACACCATGCTCGGTGCCGGCGGAGCATATCTTTCGGGCGGCGAGGTCCAGCGCGTGGCACTCGCCCGCGCGATCCTTAAAGACGCGCCTATCGTGGTGCTCGATGAGGCCACGGCGTTTGCCGATCCCGAGAACGAGGCGCTCATCCAGCGCGCCTTTAGCAAGCTGGCGGCGGGCCGCACGGTCATTATGATTGCGCACCGGCTTTCGACCGTGGTGGGCGCAGACCAAATCGTGGTGCTCAACCAGGGCAGCGTGCAGGAGTCGGGTACCCATGCCGAGTTGCTGTCCCAAGAGGGTCTGTATGCCAAGATGTGGGCCGAATACGAACAGGCCGCGAGCTGGAAAATCACTGCAGCGACCGCGGATGCCGCCGTCACGAAGGGAGGCGAGGCCTAAATGTTCGCCTCATTCCAAAAGAAGTATTTCCTATCCGATAAAGGCGTCGCCGGCGTAAAACGTGGCATTTTCTGGACCACGCTCACTAATCTCATTACCATGGCCGGCATGGGCTTTTTATTCCTGGTTATGGCCGGCTTTGTCGAGCATCTCGCCACCGGCGCCGACCTGCCGGATGCCCTGCCGATCGTGGGCGGCCTCCTGGTCTTTTTTGTGCTGCTCTTTGCCTCTAACTGGCAGCAGTATTACTACACCTACTGCATCTTTTACGAGGAGTGCGGCAAGCAGCGTATGGAGATTGCCGAGCGCTTGCGCAAACTGCCGCTGTCGTTTTTTGGTCGTCGTGATCTGGCCGATTTAACCGAGACTATCATGGGTGACGTCCAGGCCATGGAGCACGCCTACAGCCACGTGCTGGGAGAGCTTTGGGGTGCCATCATCGCAAGCGCCATTGTGTTCGTGGCGTCGCTGTTCTTTTGCTGGCAGCTGGCGATTGCGGCGTTTTGGAGCGTTCCCGTGGCCTTTGCCGTGCTGTATCTAACACGCGGCCCCATGACTCCGGTGTTCGATCGCGTGCGCGCCGAGAAGGTCAAGGTTACCGAGGCTATTCAAGAGACACTTGACTGCGCTCGCGAGATCCGCGCCACCAACCAGGAGGCCCATTATCTTGAGGGGCTCAACGCCGTGATCGATGCCGAGGAGCGCGAGACCACCAAGGGCGAGCTCGCTAACGGGCTTTTGGTCAACTCTGCCTTTGCCATCCTGCGTCTGGGCATTGCCACCACGCTGGTCACGGGTGCCGCGATGGTCGCCTCCGGGCAGGTCGACTTTTTGGTGATGTTTGCCTTCCTGCTTATGGTGAGCCGTATCTATGCGCCCTTTGACCAGGCGTTAATGTTAATGTCCGAGCTGTTTGCCGCCGAGTCGTCTGCCAAGCGCATGCGTTCCATCATGGAAGAGCCCGTGGCGCGGGGCAGCGAGAAATTTGAGCCCGCGGGCCACGATGTGGTGTTCGATCACGTGGCATTTGGCTATGGTGCGGGCGAGGACGGACGCGCCGGCGAGAAAGTTCTTACCGATGTGAGCTTTACCGCCAAGGAAGGCGAGGTCACGGCGCTGGTCGGTCCTTCGGGTTCCGGTAAGTCTACGGTGAGCCGCCTGGCCGCGCGCTTTTGGGATGCTACCGAAGGCACGGTCACCGTGGGTGGCGTGGATGTTGCGGGCGTTGATCCCGAGGTGCTGCTGCGCGACTACGCCATTGTGTTCCAAGACGTGCTGCTCTTTGACGACACAGTGATGGGAAACATCCGCCTCGGGCGTCGTGATGCCACCGATGAGGAAGTGCTTGCGGCTGCGCGTGCCGCCAACTGCGACGAGTTTGTGAGCCGCATGCCGCAGGGCTACGACACCATGATCGGCGAGAACGGCTCCAAGCTGTCCGGCGGTGAGCGCCAGCGCATCTCTATCGCCCGTGCGCTGCTCAAAGACGCGCCCATCGTGCTGTTGGACGAGGCGACGGCGAGCTTGGATGTGGAGAACGAGACCGTGGTACAGCAGGCACTCTCCCGTCTGCTCGCAGGTAAGACGGTTATCGTTATTGCCCACCGTATGCGTACGGTGGAAAATGCCGACAAAATCGTCGTGCTCAAGGATGGCGTGATTGCCGAACAGGGAACTCCGGCGCAGCTCAAGGCGGCAGGCGGGGAATTCGCCCGCATGGTTGCGCTGCAAAAGGAAGCGGCCGCCTGGCAGCTGTAGGAATATGACAAAGGGACAGTCCCTTTGTCATATTGAGTCCATCCCCATAGTTTCCAAAAAGTTAGCCATTGTTGACCAAATAGTTATACTAAACTGTTCTCAAAAGCGTGCTCGAGCAAACTAATGAACTCGGGTGCTAAGGCACCATGCCGCGCTTGTGCGGCAAAAGGGAGAAGCAACATGAAGAAGTCGACGTTTAACACCCTGCTTGTCGGTGGCGGTTTTCTGCTTGGTACGGCCGGCATCAAGCTGCTCACCAGCGCTCCGGTAAAGAACGCCTGCGTGCAGGGCATCGCGTGCGGTATGCGCGTCAAGAACTGCTACCAGGACATGGTCGAGCAGGCCAAGGCCAATGTCGATGACATGGTTGCCGAGGCTGCCTACATCACCCAGAGCGAGGCCGCTGCTGACGAGGCAGCCGAGTAACGCTCCCAGGCACAAACTATGAGATTCTCGATTATCAGCGAGATCCCCGGCAGGACCCGTCTTCAATTGGCGGGTCCTGTGCCAGAGAGCGATCTCGATGCACTTCTTAAGCTTGGCGGCGACATCGATGGCGTGCGCAAGGTGCGCGTGTATGGCCGTATTGGCCAGATGGCGCTGGAGTACGACGAGCCGCGCCGCGCAAGCGTGCTCGACGCCTTGGGCGCACTCGATGCTCAAGCTATCGCCGATGCCAAGTCGGGCTACGTGATGCAACTCGAGCCGCGCAAGCACAAGCTCGTCATGGATCTTGCCACACTTATCGGCGCCCACTACGCGCGCCGCTGGTTCCTGCCTACGCCGCTGCGTGCCATCTTTGTCGTGGCCGGTTACATGGCATTTTTGCGCGCTGCCCTTCATGAGCTGGCGCAGCCGCGCCTGACCGTTCCTGTGCTCGACGCTTCGGCCATCGGCATTTCGTTCGTCAAACGTGATGTCGACACCGCGGGCCAGACGATGTTCCTGCTCAACGTGGGTGAGCTGCTCGAGGACTACACGCGCGCCATGAGCGAAAACGAACTCATCAACTCGCTGCTCGACGTGCCCGATAAGGCACAAAAAGTGGTCGGCGACACCGAGGTAAGCGTTGCCGCCACCGAGCTTGAGCCCGGCGACTTGGTAGCCGTGCGCACCGGCATGTCCATCTGCATTGACGGCGTGGTCGAGCAGGGGAGCGCCATGGTCAACCAAGCGACCCTGACCGGCGAGCCGCTTGCCGTCGAGCGCAGCGCAGGCGACGACGTGTTCGCCGGAACCGTCGTGGAAGACGGCAGCATCTTGGTGCGCGTGCGCGCCAATACGGCGCAAACCAAACTGCGCTCAATCGTCTCGCTCGTGCAGACGGCCGATTCGCTCAAGTCCGAGGGTCAGTCGCACATGGAGGACCTCGCCAACAAGATCGTCCCGTGGAACTTCCTGCTCGCGGGCCTGGTTGCACTCACCACGCGTAGCCTCATCAAGACCTCGGCGGCGTTGATGGTCGACTACTCGTGCGCGCTCAAGCTCACGGGTTCGGTCGCCGTCATGACTGCCATGAGCGATGCCGCCAAGATGGGCGTGATGGTCAAGGGCGCCAAGTACTTTGAGTCGTTTGCCAAGGCTGACACCATTGTGTTTGATAAGACCGGCACGCTCACCGAGGCGCAGCCGCGCTTGGCTTGCGTGCTGACGACCGATGGCTGGAGCGAGGACGAGGTTCTGCGCCTTTCCGCTTGCTTGGAGGAGCATTTTCCGCATCCGGTGGCACGCGCCGTGGTCAACGCCGCCCACGAGCGTGGGCTCGAGCACCGCGAGCGTCACGCTGCGGTCGAGTACATCGTGGCACACGGCATTGCCTCGTCCATCGAGGGCCGTCGCGCAATTATTGGCTCGGCACACTTTGTGTTTGAGGACGAGAGCGCGCAGCTCGAGTCCGACATTAAGGAGCAAATCGAGTCCCAGATGCAGGGTCTGTCGCCGCTGTACCTGGCAGTCGACGGTACCGTTGTGGGCGTGCTCGGTATCGAGGACCCGCTTAAGCCCGGGGTCCGCGAGGCCATCGCCGACCTGCACGCGTTGGGCGTTAAGCACGTGGTCATGCTCACGGGCGACTCGGAGCGCACGGCCGAGCGCATTGCTCGCGAGGCAGGTGTCGACGAGTTTAAGGCCGAGCTGCTGCCCGAGGACAAGTACGCGTATGTGGAGCGCATTAAGGGCGAGGGGCGCCACGTTGCCATGGTGGGCGACGGCGTCAACGATTCGCCGGCGCTGGGCCTGGCCGATGTGGGCCTGGCGATGGGTGGCGGAAGCGACATCGCCAAGGAGGTCGCCGATATCATCCTGACCGATACGGATCTGGCCGCGATCGTGCGCCTGCGCCGCATGAGTCAGGGGCTTATCGACCGTCTGACGAGTTCGTATTCCAAGGTGATGCTCACCAACTCGGCGCTGTTGGCACTGGGTATTACCGGCGCGATTACCCCGCAGACGTCGTCGCTGTTGCACAACGGCTCGACGATTGCGTACAGCTTGGGCAACGCGAAGGCTTACCTGCGTTAGCAGACGTGTTCGCCCACGTTATCTGGCCTGCGCCCAGACGGCATCGGTGTCGTCCAGGCGCAGGCCTTTTGCATTTGACCATTTGCTAGCTTCTTTATATAATGTTGCTAGCAAGGCTAGCAATTGAAGGGAGCGGAGTCGACGTGGGTGCTGTTAGCGGCATGGCGCAGGTGAACGTTCGCGTGGATCGCCAGGTCAAGAACCGTGCTGAGGAGGCGCTGCGGCTTTCGGGCGCTTCGCTGCCCGAGCTCATCAAAAAAGTCGTGGCCAAGGTCGCACAGGGTGGCGGGCAGTGTGAGGAAGTGCTGTCTGCCGTTGATGGCCGGCAACAGACCGTCGCGCACGATACTCCGTTCGCCGCATCATGGGCAGCGGCAGACCGGCTTTATGCAGATTTGGGCATCGTTATGTCGCCCGTATCCGACGATCGCGATTGGGACACAATCTATTCCGAAGCCATGGATGAGCATTATCGCCAAAAGGGGATGATCCAGTGAGTGGAGCGCCTCTCAAGATCATGGTGGACGCTAACGTATGGGTCGATTCGTTTTGCGCCGACCATGCCGAGTCGCTTGCCGCGCGTGCGTTTATTGGGCGGGCGACGGAGACGGGGGCGTTGCTGTTCTTTCCGGTGCATATCGCCAAGGACGTGCTGTACGTTGTCCAACACGAGCTGAAGCGTAGAGTTCTTGCCAGCGGGGGAGCGCTCGACGAGGCATCTGCCCGTGCAATTGGCGATGCGGCGCTGGCGTTTGTGCGGAACATGACCGAAAACGCCACGGCCGTGGGTGCAGATGCGTCGGACCTTTGGCTGGCCGACAAATACTTAGCGCTTCATCGCGATTACGAGGACAATTTGGTGCTCGCCGCGTGCAAGCGCGCACAGGTCGATTACTTGGTAACTAACGATCGCAAGCTGCTCGAACATGCCGATCTTGCAGCAAAGACCCCGCGCCAAATGATGCCGATTCTGGCTTTGGCCGAACGTGGTGGCGCGGCTATCGGTTGACGCGAACTGTTTGCGGGCCTCTTGGACGACGATGCGCCAAGGGGCCCGCGTCTGCTATTTACAAAAGCTCGGCCTTGATGGCGGGACTTTCTGCGAGCTGCTCGGCTGCCTTTTCGTCGGAGCTGTCGAGTGCTGCCAGGCTGCGGTAGACCCACTCGTTGACCTGGGTGTTCTTGACGCCTGCGGTCTGCATAAGGGCGCCTACCTCGCGGATTGCTGCGAGCAGATCGGCTTTGGGGCCCGCGACCTCGACCTCGATGCTGTGGTAGGCGGACACGCCGCGGTTCTCACTCACGTGGTCGATAAAGCCCTCGACGGTCTCAAGCTGCTGGGCGAGAGCTGCATCATCGTCGGCGTCCAGCGCGACGAGTGCGTTCGATACTGTGAGGGCGGGATGTCCGCAGGGGACAAAGCCCTCGATGACATCCATAGCTTCGGTAATGGTTGAGCCCAGGCCTGCGAGGGCATTGACGAGCTGCTGCTTGGTATCCATAACGGTCCTTTCGACGGGTCAATTTTGCTTGGCGAAAATATACGTTACGCGATCGGTAGCAAAAGTGCGAAGTGCGGCGCACATTGGGGTCTTCACAGCTCGTGCATAGAACAGCTGTCCGCTTTCAGAACGTGGTAAGATAACACTCCACAAGCGGGGCTCGCCCCGTATGTTCCTTGAAAAGTCGACGGGTGTTGGGTATTCGTGCCCGATACCATCCAGACTTTCCCGACATTCGGGGGCGACTGGTTTCGACACGATAGCTCTGAGAGAGGAAGCAAGCCGAGGTCTCCTCGCCTCGTTAAACAGGGGTACCGTCAAATTGAATTGACAACAACTCTTCTTTTGAGCCTATGGCTCTCGCTGCTTAGTTTATAGCGGCGCGTCAACCCGGTGATTTCCCCGACACCGGCGCGACGTCATGTTAGGGGAATGCTCCTGCGCACGTAATCGGTATGGCGCAGGCTAAGACCGAACCGGTTAGGACGCCGCGAGCGTGTCGCTGCGCGCAAAGCGTCCGAGACTAAACCAGCGACTGAGCTTGGAGATGCCAATCAGGGGGCTTTCGTGGACCGGAGTTCGATTCTCCGCGCCTCCACCATACGTAACAGGCAGGTAGATATTTATATCTACCTGCCTTTTTATTTCTAGTCCGTACCGCGGAGAATCGAACTCTATGCAGGGCGCGAGCGTTAAGCAAACGCGAAGCGTTTGTAGCGAGCGGGCGAGGACGCCGGTAGGCGGCCGAAGCCGGTGCGTATTTGCGAAGCAAATACGCGGATTCTCCGCGAAAACTTCGACTCAAAACGGATGCGATGTTTATCGAATCTCAGCCGGCCATGCGCCGCATCAACGGATCCCCTCCCGCACCGCGGAGAATCGAACTCAGTGCAGGGCGCGGGCGTTAAGAAAACGCCTTGGCAACGCAGACCGGGACGCGCTTTCCCAATGGCAGCCCAGGCGGAAAGCCCATCCCGGAATCCCGCCTCAGACTGGGACACACTTTCCGCTTCACCTGCCGCCTCGAAAAACCTGCGCTCTCGCCATCCCAAAACTGGGTAGAAGAAAGCCAAAACGCAATCGCAGGAGGTCAATATGACTGCAGAAGATAAGGCAAAGAACGCCGGCAAGGTCGCGCTCGTCCTGGAGGGCGGTAGTTTTCGCGGGCAGTTTACCGCGGGCGTGCTCGACGTTCTCATGGAGGCTGGCGTCGAGATTCCGGCTGTCTACGGTGTATCGGCCGGCGCCCTCAACGGCGTGAACTACAAGTCGCACCAGATCGGCCGTGCCAACCGCATCAACCTGGCTTTCTGCAACGACAGCCGCTTCATGGGCGCCGCATCGTTTGCGTCCACGGGCTCTATTGTGGGTTACGACTTTATCTTCAACGATGTCCAGGACCGCCTGGATCCCTTTGACAACGAGACGTTCGACGCGAGCCCCATCGAGATGTACGCCGTCGCGACGGACATGCTCTTTGGAACCGCCACGTACCTCCCGGTCAAAAGCGCCGTGCTCGACCTCGACGCCGTGCGTGCCTCGACCTCGCTGCCGCTGGTGACGCCGCCGGTCGAGATTGACGGGCACAAATACGTCGACGGTGGCGTAGCCGATTCGATCCCCATCGAGCATGTGCTGGAGGAGGCGGGCTTCGATCGCGCGGTCGTCATTGTCACGCAGGACCGCTCGTACGAGAAAAAGCCCTACGAGTTTATGCCTGCCGCGCGTGCGCGTTATGCCGACTACCCCTATCTGCTCGAGGGAATCGAGACGCGCCACGACCGCTACAACATACAGCGCATGCACCTGTGGAAATATGAGCGCGAGGGCCGCGCGTTGGTCGTTGCTCCGCAAAAGCCGGTCGAGGTCGGCCACGTTGAGCACGATTCGGCAAAGCTCCTCGACCTGTATATCCAGGGCCGTCAGGAGGCAAAGCGCCTGCTCGCGGAAATCCAAGAGTTCGTTGAACGCTAGCGACGGCGAACCCTCAAAAGATGACAACAGCTAAAGAGCTGGAAAATCACGGCTCGTGGATGACATGTGCAGAAACTCTGGTCGGAGCCAAAATACCTGTTGACTCGTACGGCGAGCGGGGTAATATGGACGGGTTACTTGCAGAGCCCCGTGAATCTCTGTAACAACACGTACTGTACATGGAGGAGTCTAAGTGATTTCGAAATCGACTCACTACGCCAAGCAGGGCGAGGTCCAGCGCAACTGGGTTCTCGTCGACGCCGATGGTGCTGTCCTGGGCCGTCTTGCCACCCAGATCGCAATGATCCTGCGCGGTAAGAACAAGCCCCAGTTCACGCCCAACAGCGACTGCGGCGACTTCGTTGTCGTCATCAACGCCGATAAGGTCCAGCTTACCGGTAACAAGGCCGACACGAAGACCTATTATCGCCACAGCGGCTACAACGGCGGCCTCAAGGCTGAGAGCTTCCGCCAGGCTATGGAGAAGCACCCGGAGAAGGTCATCGAGCGCGCCGTTCGCGGTATGCTGCCCAAGACCACCCTCGGCCGTGCCCAGATGACCAAGCTTAAGGTCTACGCTGGCACCGAGCATCCGCATGCTGCCCAGAACCCCACGAAGATTGAGCTGGAGGCTTAAAGATGGCTGAGAACACCGTTGTCTACCAGGGTACCGGCCGTCGTAAGAACGCCGTCGCCCGCGTCCGTCTCGTCCCCGGCACCGGCAAGGTGACCATCAACAAGCGTGACGCCGAGCAGTATTTCGGCCGTCATCAGCTCGTTGAGAACGCCCTTGCTCCCTTCAAGGTGACCGACACCGCCGGTCAGTTCGACGTTATCGCTCTGTGCGATGGCGGCGGCATCTCCGGTCAGTCCGGCGCTCTGCGCCTGGGCATCGCTCGCGCTCTTCTGAACGCTGGCGATTACCGTGCTGACCTCAAGAAGGCCGGTTTCCTTACGCGCGATGCTCGCGTGGTCGAGCGCAAGAAGTACGGCCTCAAGAAGGCCCGCCGCGCTCCCCAGTTCTCCAAGCGCTAAGGTTTTATCTCCTTACGAGATACAATGTACAAGCGGGGCCTGCCGATTGCTCGGCGGGTCCCGCTTTTCTTTTTCGACTAGGGTGGGCGACTGCGTTTTGCCCACTTGGGAAGGAGCGATCCTATGCCCCAGAACATCTTCGGTACCGACGGCGTCCGTGGCGTCGCCAACGCCGACCTCTCGTGCGATCTCGCGTTTCGCCTTGGCCGTGCGGCGACCAAGTTCCTTGGTCCGGACATTTGCATCGGCCGCGACACGCGTCTTTCGGGCACCATGCTCGAGAGTGCTCTGACCGCCGGCATTATGGCCGAGGGCGGCCGCCCGCACTGCTGCGGCGTTATCCCTACGCCGGCCGTGGCGCTGCTCACCGTCCAAAACGAGCTCGATGGCGGCATCGTCATTTCTGCTTCGCATAATCCGCCGGAGTTCAACGGCATCAAGTTCTTTAGCCGCAAGGGCATGAAGCTTCCCGACGCGGTTGAGGAAGAGATCAGCGCCTGGGTCATGTCCGAGGAGGCCATGGCTGCCGACACGCTGCCGACCGGCGCCGGTGTGGGTCACATCATCAAGATGAAGGACGCCCGCAAGGCATATGTCGATCATGCCATCAGCACGCTCGACGGTCTTAAGCTCGACGGCCTGGTTGTTGCCGTCGACTGCGGTCACGGTGCTTCCTGCCAGACCACGCCCGCCGCGCTGCAGCGCCTGGGCGCCACGGTCCATGCCATCAACACCGATTACTGCGGCACTGACATTAACGTTGAGTGTGGCTCCACGCACCTTGAGCCCCTGCGCGAGCTCGTGCTGCGCACCCACGCCGATATCGGCCTTGGCCACGACGGCGACGCCGATGTTGCGGAATTAGTAGACCGTGACTCCCGTACCATTATGAATATTGAGAACACGAGATTGATGGCGACTACATCCTGGCTATCTGCGGCTCCGACCTTGCTGCTCGCGGCAAGCTCGCCAACTCCGAGATCGTCTCGACCGTCATGTGCAACCTGGGCTTCTCCATCGCAATGAAGGAGCAGGGCTTTGAGATGGTCCAGACCGCCGTGGGCGACCGCTATGTTCTTGAGCGCATGCTCGAGGACGGTGCTGTTATCGGTGGCGAGCAGTCCGGCCACATCATCTTCCTGGAGCACAACACCACCGGCGACGGTCTGGTGACGGCTCTGCAGCTGCTGGCCGTGCTCAAGCGCACCGGCCGCACCCTTACCGACCTTGCCGGCATCATGAAGAAGTACCCGCAGGTGCTCGTCAACGTGCATTCGGACAACAAGGCCGGCCTGGACGATTGCCAGCCCATTTGGGACGCCGTCGCTGCCGCCGAGAAGGAGCTTAACGGTCGCGGCCGCATCTTGGTGCGCCCGAGCGGTACCGAGCCGCTGGTTCGCGTTATGGCCGAGGCGGAGACGCATGAGCTGACTCAGCGCGTTGTCGACGACATCGTCGAGGTTGTCAAGCGCGAACTTCCCTAATGGTCAAAAACGGGTGCCAAGTGGTAAACTGTTAAGGTTATTTTGGTTGATCGGTATGTCCGAGGGGGAGCATGTTCACTAAAGTCCTAAGGTCTTTTGGTATGCGTGGTCGAGTCCTTACGTTGGATGCTCCCATCTCGGGTGACGTCATTCCGCTCTCCGAGGTAAACGATCAGACGTTTGCTACCGGCCTTTTGGGCCAGGGCGTGGCGATTCAGCCCACCGGAACGCGCGTGATCGCGCCGGCTGATGCCAAGGTCGAGGCTATTTTTCCCACGGGACACGCCGTTGCGCTTAACACGGTCGATGGCTTGGATGTGCTCATCCACGTTGGTTTGGACACTGTTCAGCTCGAGGGCAAGCACTTTACCGTACATGCGCAAGTGGGTGACATCGTCCATAAGGGCGATGTACTCATTGAGTTCGATCGCGAGGCAATTGCTGCCGAGGGCTACGATGTGACGGTTCCCATCTTGGTATGCAACTCCGTTGAGTTCTCGAGCATCAAGGGCTCCGTTGGCGTGCATGTCGAAGAGATGGACCAGCTCATCGTTGCTCGCGAGCGTTAGCAAGTGCACGTGGCCATTAGTCTACAATTCAAACACGTTTACGGAGGGCGCCCTTGAAAGAGGACGCCCTCAGTGGCAAGATGGGATTTGTCCGAAGCTAAAAGGCTTTGGGTCACCGTGGACGGGCAGGGGCCTCGACGCGGCTAGACACGAGACACATACATTACGCGACCTCGCCCTGGTGGCCGCACACGTTGGTTGCGGCCGACGCGGGCCGCGGGCAAGTGCTTGTAAGGGAGCCTTGCCTCTCTTGTACGAGAAAGGACGCGTAATGAAGATCATTAAAGCTAAAGACTACGAGGATATGAGCCGCAAGGCCGCTAATATCATCTCGGCCCAGGTTATCCTCAAGCCCGACTGTGTGCTGGGTCTTGCCACCGGCTCCACCCCGATCGGTGCCTACAAGCAGCTCGCTGCTTGGTACAAGAAGGGCGACGTCGACTTTGCCGAGGTCAGCACCTACAACCTGGACGAGTATCGCGGCCTTTCGCACGACGATCCCCAGAGCTATCACTACTTCATGCGTGAGAACTTCTTCGATCACATCAACATCGACCTGAACAACACGCATGTGCCCGACGGTTCCAACCCCGACGCCGCCGCTGCCTGCTCTGAGTACGACAAGATCGTCGCCGAGGCCGGTTACCCGGATCTGCAGCTGCTCGGCATTGGCAACAACGGCCACATTGGCTTCAACGAGCCCGATGACCACTTCTCCAAGGGCACGCACTGCGTCGACCTCACCGAGAGCACCATTCAGGCCAACAGCCGCCTGTTCGACAGCATCGACGATGTTCCCCGTCAGGCCTACACCATGGGTACCCAGACCATCATGTATGCCCGCATGATCCTGGTCGTCGCCAACGGCGAGGCCAAGGCTCAGGCCGTGCATGACATGTGCTATGGTCCGGTTACGCCCGAGTGCCCGGCTTCGATCCTGCAGCTGCACACCAACTGCGTTGTCGTTGCCGACGAGGCCGCCCTTTCGCTCTGCAAGTAGCGAAAGCCTATCACCTCGACATAGCTTTGCCGAAGGCCTCCGCTTTGCGGGGGCCTTTTTGCTGAGCGCGCGCCGTGTGCTTGACGAAAATCTTGCAGCGAACTTGACGGGTGCGTCTGGTGCAGCATGATTCATTCCATAACAGATACTATGCATAAATGCTATGAAAAGGTCGCAGACGGTAGCTAGCGTTAGGTGAGTTGCGCAACACAATTGAACAGCGCTCATTTGAGGTACACTGCCAAAGGATGGGACAAGCTGGCAAGCGCATTGACCTGCGCAAAGACTGATTGGTTGGGGGATAAGTTTCAATCGGACCACGCTGAACAAAAACTTGCCATTTGCGTACCAACAAACATCCTAAACCGTAGCATCGCTCTATTCATCTAGCGATACATATGGTCTAGCGTTACGGTGTCCATGTGGTCGAGTTGAGGAGCGGGCATGGTTAACGATTTGGGCAATACGGACGACCTCGAGCTTATGCCGCTGGGCAGTAGTTATACGGTGCGGCGCGATCGCTTGATGAACGAACTTATCGCCAAGGGCCGAAAGGCCGGCATCGTAGTCCTCTACGCGCCTGATGGCTTTGGGAAAACCTCGGTGCTGCTGCAGTATACCCAAGAGGTTAAAAGCGATCCGACGCGAGGTCCCGTGCGGATCATCGAGGCAGACCGTGCTATTGGGCGCGAGGTGTTTATGCAGCTCGAGGTCGTTACCGATGAGCTTAAGGACAAGCCGCATTCCCTGATTGCAATCGATAACGTGCCTAATCTCAGCCAGAGCGAGACCGAGGAGCTGATCGACCGGATCCGAAGCCTGCGTGCTATGGGGGTTGGGGTCTTTTTGAGCTGCCGTCCTTCGAATCGCCAGCTGATTCATGGACTGGGCGATTCGATTAAAGTCAACGCGCAGATGCTCAAGGTGCATGCCTATGAGTATTCGGCGTGGGCATCGGCGTTCTCGATCAGCACATCGCTCGACTTCTACCAGCTTACGCAGGGCGTGCCCGAGCTCGTCTCGGCTATGCAGTCGGGACTCTACGGGCAGGGAGACGTTGCCCAGATGCTCGAAAACGAGATCGTTAATATCTACGGTGCGGCACTTGTTGATCTGGCATCGCTCGAGAACAACGCCCTGTTTAGTGTGGCATGCTTGATGGTCCTAATGGGTGAGGGCAATATTTCGGAGCTCGAGGCTTGCGGTGTTAGGCTTTCGGCGATTGACCAGTCCTATCTTGTCCGCGATTATCCCATATTTGGCGTTGATCCGGCAGACCGGAGCTTTACCTGCTTGGGTACCGAGGATAACGCACGTCTGCGATTGCGCAAGCTGGTCGCCGAAATTCGCCCCGAACTCGTTGTGCGGGCGGCGCGTATATTGATTAAAGCGGGGCGCTGCGATACCGCGATGGACCTCGCCGACGCGTTTTTGGACCGCAGTGCGGTGTTGGAGCTTGCCGGGCAGTATGGGGTCGATCTGGCCCTGACGGGGCACGGAGGGGATGTCTGCCGCGCGGCGCTGGGAAAGACCGAGGCAGATGGCCGGGCATCGGAACCGACGCCTGACGAGGCGCTCGGCATCTATCTGGCGGCGGTGAGCGTCTCCAATACAAAGCTCGCGCGGTATATGGCCTCAATTATCGAGCGTGCGGGCGAGCAAGCGATTTGCGAGCTCGATCCCGTGTCGTGGAAGGTGGCGCACGCGTTTACGGCCGCCTGTTATGGAGATAGTGGTCTGGGGCTTCCGGCAAGCCATGCAGCGTTGGAAAGTGAGTCGTCTTGTGCCGCACTCGACATGCTGTCCGCACATGTCGAGATAAAGCATGGGCTGACCGAGCGGGCGAAGGGTGGCGAGATCCTCGCGGGTCTCAAAACGGATAAGGCCTACGATTGTGAGCTCGATATCGCGGGGACGTTTGTGCGGGCGGACCGCATGTTGACGGAGCTATTTGATGGGTCGTATGCAGGGACTGACGAGCGTGATGACGAGATGGCCCTGACGCTCGAGGCGCTCGAAGCGCGTGGAATCCGAGCGCTCGCCATCTGGGTGCGCATGGTATTATCGGCGCGGCGCCTGTTTGCCGGCATGCCGGTAACCGACGAGCAGGCATTCAATGAGCTCGACCGTTTTGCCGTGCGCGTGCGTGACAATCAAGTCCAGTTGTTTGGCTTGATATTGGAAGGCTGGCAGTCGCTGGCTGAGGGGCGTCCGGTCAATGCCAAATTCCGTGCGGTGCAGGTGCTCAGGCTTGCCGAGGAATCGATTGGATACATACGCGACAACGCACTGCTGCTAGAGCGCGCGGCATACTTACGCAATACATCGATGGTATCGGTGCGCGAAGAGGCAGAGCTGCTCGATTTGAGTCGGACGCAGGTCGGTGGTGCCGAGGCATGGATGGTGGCGCTGCATTTGGCCTCCGCAGGCCGCGATAGCGACCTTGCAGCCTGGATGTCCATGAACCGCCCGGGAATTTTGGATCCGTCATATCGGCTGTTTGCGCGTCTTGCGATGCATTGTCTGGGTGAGCCTGCTGCTAGAATTCGAAAGAAGCTCCCGGTGCGCGAGCTGTCGCGGTATTCGCTGCGTGACGACTTTGAGGGCGAAGGCGAGCGTCTGTTCCAGGCCGGTGATGCCGAGGGTGTCGATGTGATTGGCCATATCGAGATCCGCATGTTTGGGGCGTTTCGCGCCGAGCGCGACGGGTTTCCCATCACGGATAAGATGTGGCGCCGCAAGAAAGCGGCGACGCTTGCCGAGCGGCTTGCGCTGGGCATGGATGCACTGGTCGACCGCGAGACGCTGGCTATGGAGCTGTGGCCCCATGCCGAGTTCAATAGCGCTCGTAACAATCTGTACTCGACGATATCGCGCCTGCGTTCGGCTTTGGGGCCGACACCGGACGGCAAGTCGTGTGTGCTGATCCAAAACGAGTGCATTGGGCTTAACGGCGATTACGTCAAGACCGACGTGCGGTTGTTTGATCAGATAAGCCGCGAAGTTTTGGGAAATCGCACGGGTGCGCGCGGGCCCCATCTGATCGAGCTGTGCCTTAAGATCGAGCAGCTCTACGCCGGCCCGTTATATGTTCCCAATGGCTGTAATCCCACCTACTTTTTGCGTATGCGGCGCATTATGGAATCTAAGTATATCGACTGCATGATTCGGGGCGCGAATGCCGCCCTAGAAGAAAACGACCTGCAGTCGGCGGTATGGCTGGTGGAGTCGGGGCTGCGGCAAGAGACGGCGCGTGAGGACATGGTGCGTTGCGCTATGCGCGTCTACGGTGCGGCGGGGCGACGACGCGATATCGTCGAGCTGTACAGTGGGCATATGCATCACCTGAGGGAGCAGGTCAATGGCGTGCCCGAGCCCGAGACGCGGCGTCTGTACGAGCGCTTGGTGGAGGGCAGGCTTAACCGCGTGCTCGTCGAGCGATAAAAAATGAGCGTCCGAATTGCTCGGACGCTCGCAAGCTTGATGTATGCTGGCTCGCCGGATTGTTGGCTCTTAGACGAGCTTAATCTTCTCGATGTCCTTGCGCGAGGACTCGCGATACAGCGAGAACTTGCGGCCGATAACCTGGACGACCTCGGCATGGCAGCGATCGGCAAGCTCTTCGGCGGCCTCGCGGGCGGAAAGGCTGGAACCATCGAGTACGGAGCACTTAACGAGCTCGTGCTTCTCCAGGTAGGCGACCGTCTGCTCGACGGTGCCCTCGTTGATGTCGGACTTGCCGATGATGATGGCGGGGTTGAGGTGATGGGCCATGCTGCGAAGCTGCTTGACCTGGGCTCCTGTCAGTGCCATGGGTTCTCGCTTTCTATGTTATGGGGCGCCCCGCGATGGGGCCTTAATCTACGTGAGCTGTCCCACGATAGCGCAGGAACGGCGCGGTGTGGAGCGCGTTTGCCCAGTTCAAAAAGAATGCGGATGCCGAGCGGGAGAACAGCGCGGGTTGCAGGCGGACGAGTACGGCGGCCGAAAGCGGTCTATGGACGGCCCGAAGAGACCGGCTCCCATGCAATAAACGCCCACCGAACCTTGCGGACGTGGTCGAGCATGTAGCGTCCCTGCGGTACGCCCTTGGA
>USTC01000002.1 GCA_900557505.1 uncultured Collinsella sp. | reverse complement strand
GGTGATGGAGCCACGACCGGTCTCGTAGCTTTGCCTAATGCCGGCACTGCCCATGATGATGGCACCGGTGGGGAAGTCCGGACCGGGCATGATCTGCATGAGCTCGTCGACGGTGGCGTCGGGGTTGTCGATCAGGTAGCAGGTGGCCTCGATCGCCTCGGTGAGGTTATGCGGGGCGATGTTGGTGGCCATGCCGACGGCGATGCCCTGGCTGCCGTTGACCAGCAGGTTGGGGAAACGCGCGGGCAGTGCCACGGGCTCGGCGAGCGACTCGTCGTAGTTGGGCTGCCAGTCGACGGTGTCCTTCTGCAGGTCACGCAGGAGCTCCATGGCGGGCTTTGCCAGGCGGCTCTCGGTGTAACGCATGGCGGCGGCGCCGTCGCCGTCGATGTTGCCGAAGTTGCCGTGACCGTCGATGAGCGGCGTGCGCATGGAGAACCACTGTGCCAGGCGGACCATGGCCTCATAGACCGCGGAGTCGCCGTGCGGATGGTACTTACCGATAACTTCGCCGACCGTCCAGGCCGACTTCTTGTGCGGACGGTTGGGGTAGATGCCGCTCTCGTTCATTGCGTACAGGATGCGACGGTGCACCGGCTTTAAGCCATCGCGCACGTCCGGCAGGGCGCGCGCCGTGATGACCGACATCGAGTACTCGATGAACGACTGCTTCATCTCGCGACCGAACTCCGAAATCTGGAGCTGGCCGCCGTTGATATCCTCTCCGGCCGAGGCACCACGGTCGACTTCGCCAAAGCTCTCCTCGAGCTCGGCGTCGTCATCTTCTTCTTCGTCTTCGGCGTCGGGGTTATAGGAATCTGGATCGCCGTCCTCACCCTGCTCGGCGCGGGCAAGCAGGCGCTTCAGATCGTCGGGCATGCCGGTGTCGCCGGCCTCGTCCATACCCTCGTTATTGTTGATATCGTCTGCCACGTTACCTCCTCTTAAGCGTCAAGGAATCGTGCATCATGTGCGTGTTTTTCGATGTACTCGCGGCGATAGCCCACTTCGGAACCCATCAGTTCGCGCACGGCGCGGTCCGCCACCACGGCGTCCTCGATCGACACGCGCTGCAGAATGCGGGTCTTGGGGTCCATCGTCGTCGAGGCAAGCTGCTTGGGGTCCATCTCGCCCAGGCCCTTGTAGCGCTGGACGGTGTAGCCCTTGCGCTTCTTGGTGATCTTGCCGTCCTTGGCCTTGCCGTCCTCGTCGTTGTCGTCGGGGTTCAGTCCCAGGCTCTGGATGGTGTCGCGCAGAATCTCGTCTTCGGGCTGGCGGCCGTTGGGATACACGTAGTGAATCTTGTTGCGCACCTTGATGCCAAAGATGGGCGGGCAAGCGACGTAAACGTAGCCGGCATCAATCAACGGGCGCATGTACTTGTAGAAGAACGTCAGCAGTAGGATGCGGATATGCGCACCGTCGACGTCTGCATCGGTCATGATAATGATCTTGTGGTAGCGCGCCTTGGTGATATCAAAGTCGCCGCCGTCGCCGGCGCTCGTCGTGACGCCGCAGCCGATCGCAGTGATGAGTGACTGGATGGTGTCGCTCGAGAACGCACGATGATCGCCCACGCGCTCGACGTTCAAAATCTTGCCGCGCAGGGGTAGGATCGCCTGGATGTCTCGGCGACGGCCGTCCTTGGCCGAGCCGCCTGCCGAGTCGCCCTCTACGATAAAGAGCTCAGTCAACTCGGCGTCGCGCACCGAACAGTCGGCGAGCTTGCCGGGCAGCGACGCCGTCTCGAGCAGGCTCTTGCGGCGCGTCGCCTCGCGCGCCTTGCGGGCGGCATTGCGCGCCTTGCAGGCCTGTTGGGCTTTCTTGACGATCTCGCGAGCGGGCTTGGGATGCTCCTCGAGGTAATCGGCAAGCCCGTCGGTCACGATCTTGAGCGTCAGCGCGCGCATATAGGAGCTGCCGAGCTTGGCCTTGGTCTGGCCCTCAAACTGCGGATCGGGCAGCTTGACCGAGATAACAGCCGATAGGCCCTCGCGAACATCGTCGCCGGTCAGGTTGGCGTCTTTTTCCTTGAGCAGGTTCTGCTTGCGAGCGTAATCGTTAATCACGCGGGTGAGTGCGGTACGGAAGCCCTCGAGGTGCATGCCGCCCTCGGGGGTGTAGATGTCGTTGGCAAACGACATGACGTTCTCACCGTAGCCGCTATTCCACTGCAAGGACACCTCGACCTCGCCCATCTTGGTCACGGGCGCATCCGGATCCGATTTGCCCTCAATATAAATGGGCTCCTTAAAGGCCTCGGGGACATCCTTGCCCTCGTTGAGGAACTTGACGAAGTCGATGATGCCGCCCGCATAGCAAAACTCCTCCACATGGGGAGTCGCCTCGCGCTCGTCGGTCAGCACGATCTTGAGGTTCTTGTTGAGGAATGCCGTCTCCTGCAGACGGTTGTGCAGCGTGTCGAAATCGTAGATGCAGGTCTCGAAGATCTCGTCGTCGGGCCAGAAGCTGACAGTGGTGCCCGTCGTCTCCGAAGTGCCCACGACCTCCATTTTCTTGACGGTCTTGCCGCGCGAAAACTCCATCTCGTAGATGTTGCCATCGCGGCATACCTGCACGACCACACGCTTGGACAGGGCGTTGACGACGGAGATGCCCACGCCGTGCAGTCCGCCCGAGACCTTGTAGGCCGAGTTATCGAACTTACCGCCGGCGTGCAGAATCGTCATGACGACCTCGAGCGTCGGAATCTTTTTGATAGGATGCTCGTCGACGGGGATGCCGCGCCCGTTGTCGACGACCGTGATGGAGTTGTCGGCGTGGACCGTCACCTGAATCTCGGTGCAGAAACCGGCCATGGCCTCGTCGACGGAGTTGTCAACGATCTCCCACACCAGGTGATGAAGACCGCTGGCGCTCGTCGAGCCAATGTACATACCCGGGCGCTTACGAACGGCCTCGAGACCTTCGAGAATCTTAATCTCGCCGCCATCGTAATCGTTTTCGTTTGCCACACGTCCTCCTTCAGTTAAGAAAATGTGTACAGCCTTACTAGTTTATCGTAAAAAAATACCCTCGGGAACGAGGGTATTTGGCTCTACAAGGCCACCAGATGCGATTTAAGGCTCTTTTTTGCCCTGCACGCCCTTGGCCCACTCGGCACTGGCTCTCATGGCGTTCTCGAGGGCCTCGCGCAGTTTTTGGTCCTCGATGGGTGCCACTTGGTGCTCGATCTCGGCACGTTCGGCATCGCTGAGGTCGGCATGCGGAGCCGGCGGACGCTCGGCCACGGCCGGACGCAGGCGCTCTTTTGCAGCGGGCGGTGTGTGGCCGGGGGCGGTCGTCTTGAACACCAGGCCGTCGACGTGCGCGCCGGCGCGCTCCATGCGCGCGCGGATAATCTCGCGCAAAAGTGTCATCTCCTGCGTCCATGAGGGCGAATCGAGGTACACCAGCAGTTCGTTGGACTCGGGCAGGTAGCGCAGCCCCGTCACATGGCGTCCCTCGCGCGTGCCCGAGCACACTGCATTCCAGGCGTGATAGACCGCGCGCGACTCCTCGGCAGCCTCCATCTGCGCGCGGCGCTCAGGTGTCGCGGCCGCCAGGATGCGCTGCCGCTCGGCATCCAAAAAGCCGCCAAAGGCAACCATTCCGTTCTCGCGCTCGTAATTAGCACGTCTCACCCATGCTCACCACCTTGGCTCGATCAAGCAGGTCATCGGTAAAATACCCCAGATTGGTGGTGGTTATGACTGTCTGGATATCATCACCGATCAGCTGCAGAAAAGCGCCTCGGCGCCCGGCGTCGAGCTCGCTCATCACGTCGTCCAAGAGCAGCAGCGGCGCGGTGCCCAAGATATCACGCGCCACGGCCACTTCTGCCACCTTCCAGGCAAGCACCAGCGTTCGCTGCTGGCCCTGGCTGGCAAATGAACGGGCCGATCGACCCGCGACGGAAAACTCAATCTCGTCGCGATGCGGACCCACGAGCGTCACGCCTCGGCGGATCTCCTCGTCGGCGCGCTCATCGAGCGCCGAGAGCATGTGCTCATACGCCCAACCCTTGAGCTCGTCGCGATCCTCGGTGCCAGGCAGGTCGCCAAGCGTGGACACATAGGACACACCGGCGGGCTCGCCGGATGCCACGCGGCCATAGGCGTCACGCACATGGCCCGACAGCCGGTCGAGCAGAGCCAGACGGTGCACGAGCAGGGCCGAACCGGCGCGGGCAATAGATTCGTTCCAGGCACCGAGCATCTCGCGGCAGCACCAGGTCTCCTTGAGCAGGGCATTGCGCTGGGTCACGCAGCGCGCGTAGGCACTAGCCAGATCGGCATAGCGCGCACTCAGCTGAACGCCAAAGTCATCGAGTGCGGTGCGGCGCACACTGGCACCCCGCTTGACCATATCCAGGTGGTCCGGGCAAAACAGAACGCTCGGCAGTACCCCGCGCACGCCGGACGCAGCGCAGCGCTTGCCGTTGCGACTAAACGAACGCTTGCCATCTTCCACGCTCAGTCCCATGTCCAGCACGCGCCCATCGCCTTCGAGCCTCAGCTCGACCTTGCATGAGCCCGCGCCGTCGTGCACGAGCTCGGCTGCGGTCGGATGCCTAAACGAGGCGCCACTCGTCAGTAGCTGCAGCGCCTCTATGAGGTTGGTCTTTCCCGCCGCGTTGGGACCCGCGAGCACTGTCACACCGTCGCTCAGGGCAAGGCGATAACTGTCGAAGCTGCGATAGCGCGCAACGGAAAGATCGCGTGCGAACATGGTCATGGGCAGTGCTAGATGCGTACCGGCATGACCAGGTACAGGTAGTTGATCTTGTCGTAGGACTTGAAGATGCCAGCCTGCGAATAGCTCTTGAGCTCCAGCGTGATTTCCTTCTCCTTGGACAAGGCATTGAGGCAGCCAAAGATGTAGTGGTAGTTGAAGGCGATGGTGCCCGACTCGCCCTCGGCCTCGACATCGATCGTCTCCTGCGCCAGATCCTGGTCGTTGGAAATGGAGGACAGGCCCATCTGGCCGTTCTCGACGTCAATCTCAAACTTGACAGCGGGGTTGGCGCTCGCGATAACGGCCACACGCTTAAGGGCGGCGTTAAAGGCGGCTACGTCGATCTTGACGCTCGTCACGCACGAATCGGGGATGAGCTGCTTGTAATTGGGATATACGCCCTCGATGCGGCGCGACACGTAGGTGGTGTTGCCGGCCTCAAAGACAACCTGGGTGTCGGTGGCGCCGATCATGATAGTAGCCTGGCTGGCCATGATGCTCAGAGCATCGTTGAAGGCGTCGGCAGGCACGTTGAGCTCAAAGGAACCTTCGAGGGTCGAGGTCTCGACCTGCGTATCGCACACGGCCAGTCGGAAGGAGTCGGTCGCGACCAGGCGCACGGTGTTGTTCTCGACCTTCATGTGCACGCCGCCCAGGATGGGGCGGGCCTTGTCAGTCGAGGTGACGCGCCATACGCGGCTTACCATTTCGGACAGAATATCGGTCGGCAGTTCGACGGCGCTCTCGATGGCGTATGCCGGGAACTCGGGGAAGTCGTTGGCATCGAGCGTATTGAGGCGGAAAGAGCTCTTCTCGCAGCCAATCAAAACCTGACGCTCGGACAGCTCAAAGGTGACCGGGGCATCGGGAAGGGTCTTGGTGATGTTGGAGAGCATCTTGCAGGGAATCACCATCTCGCCCTCCTCTTCGACATGAGCCGCAATGCGGTGACGAATCGAGATGGTGTAGTTGGAGGTCTGGAATTCCAAGATGCCGTCTTGTGCCTTAACGAGCACGCCCGACAGAATGGGAAGGGTGGATGCCGAAGCGACGCCTTTCATAACGACGCCGATGGCTTGCGTAAGCGAGCTCTGGCTGACGGTGAATTTCATCTTTTAATACCTTTCTATAGATATAAAAATATCTTAATAATAGTAATAGTACTGACGAAACTGTTGATTACTCCTAAAAGTGCAGGTCAGCCCTAAAAAGAGAATCGACAGGAACCTGTGTGCAACCGGGCATGTTTTCCACGTTCAAAACCTGCGCAAAACTTTTCATCACCGCGTCTCGAGTTTTTGACACCTTATAACCGCCGTTTCGACAAGTTTTCAACAGGTGTGTCCATTTACCTACGAGCGCAGTGTAATTTTATCGCGCAGCGACTTGAGGTCTTCGGTAACGGTCCGGTCTTCCTGAATCATCTTCTGAACCTTTTTATAGCTCGTGCTGACGGTCGAGTGGTTGCGGTTGCCAAACTCGGCGCCCACGGCCGTCGTCGTCATCTCGCACATCTCGATCGCCAGATAGATAGCGATATGGCGCGCCTTGGCGATATTGGCGTTGCGGCGAGGCCCGATGAGTTCCTCGTGCGTCACGCCGTATTGCTCCTCGATGACGGACTGGACCGTCTGCACATTGATCTTCTTGGCCGATGTGTCGAAGTACTGGTTGGCGATGGCGTCGATGTCGTCAAAGGTGAGCTCCCCGCCCTCGCGCTCGCGATCGCCCGCTTCGCCGGCACAACGCTCGCAAAAGCTCTCGAGCTCGCGGATGTTGGTGCCCGAGACCTCGGCCATGTGTTTAAAGTGCGCGTCGGTCAGATGTCCGCCGTCGCCCCCGTAGGCCGCCAGCAGCGAGTCGTTGCCCACCTCGGGCGCGGCGGCGATCGTGTTCTCGTAATAACGCTGCAAAATCTTGTACTTCATCTCGTAGCTGGGCTCCGCCACCAGGCACAGCAGACCGGCATTAAAGCGACTGGTCAGGCGCTCGTCCATATTAAGGTCCTTGGGCGCGCGGTCGGCGGCGATCACGACCTTCTTGTTGTTGCGGATAAATTCGTCCATCAACTGGAAGAAGTAATCCACGCTCGCGCGCTTGCCGATGATGTTCTGGATGTCATCGATGATAAGCACGTCGACGCCGTGGTACGCCTGCATAATGGGGGCGTTGCTCTTCTTTTGGCGGTCGAATTCCGTCATCAAGTCGTCCAGATATGCCTGCGAGTTGGCGTACTTCACCTTGATCTCGGGCGATTTCTCTGCCAGCTCATTTTTGATGGCGAGCAGCAGGTGCGTCTTGCCCAGGCCCGATTTGCCGTAGATGAACAGCGACGTGCAGGTACCGGGCGTGTCTGCAAGCATGGCGAATTTGAGCGCCGATCGGTAGGCAAGGCTGTTCTCCGGTCCGAAGACGAAGTTTTCAAACGTGAATTTCGAATTCGCTGCGAGGGGTGCCCCGTCCGCGTTTTTCTCGACTGCCGTCGGGGTCGCCGAAGGTGCTGCCGGCGCTGCGGACGAACTCGCGCTTTTCGCCGGTGGCCTGCCATTCATTTGGGTCATCATGCGGCGGAAATCGTCGGCGGATAACGTGTTTTTGATTGCAATGCCCGATTCCTCGCCGGGTGTCGCCTCGTGTGCGACGGGCATGTGCGTGGCGGTCGGGATGGGCGAGGGGGCTGGCTCTACCGCCGATGCGACCGAAGCGGTCGGCTGGGGTGCCATGGTTTCACGGGAAACATCGTCGCGTCGAGGCTCGGGCGCCGTAGTTGCCGCTGCGGTAGCGGTCGCTACCGGGTGAGTGACCGGGGCCGTATTTGCCGAGGCGCCTTGCGGTGCCACGATATTGAGCGCGATCGGCGCAAAGGCGATGTCTTCCAGATAGGCCTCGATGGTCGGCTGATGCTTTTTGAGCTGAGCGATGGCAAAGCGTGAAGGGGCCTCAATCGTCAGAGTGTCCTCGGTTAAGCTCACAGCGCGCGATTGTCCCAGCATATTGATGAGGCGTGCATCTTGGCCGTCGCGCTGGCAAAAGGCGATGGCATCTCCCAGGATGATGCTTGCTTCCTCGTCCACTGTTTCTCCCGTTCCTTAACTTTGGGCTCGCACGCGAGCGCTGCCTATTTCGGTCAGATGATATTTCTGGCCATGTTTGATTACCAAGCCGGCTTGTGCCAAGTCGTTGAGCGTTCGCGACCACGTGGGCGCTGAGTTTCCAAACGCTCGTGCCAGGTCGGTTGCGCCACACTCTTGGTTTTGAGCCAGATAGCCCAGTGCCGCTTCGCCGCGCTCGCTCACAAATACGTCTTGCTGCGGCTGTGCATATTGATTCGCCGCATTAGGATACATCATTTGAGCTGCTGGTTGTTGAGAACTCTGCATGGGCAGCAGCTGCTGTTGAAAACTTTGCGGCCACTGTTGATAAGGCTGCGGAGGCATCTGCTGGGCCCATGGGTTGTACTGCGCCTGTGGCATCTGTTGGTATGGCTGCTGGTATCCCAGCGGGTATTGCTGGGGGTATGCCTGCGCATATCCCGTTTGCGGCGCGTATTGAGCCGGATACCCTTGTGGGTTCGGTTGATAGGACATCTGCTGTGCAGTCGATGCACCCGCCATCTGCTGCAAGGTTCCCACATCCTGGCCCATCGCTGGCTTTACATCGGGTATGTTCTGCGGAATCGCGCCCGAGGGTGCCTGGGGCTCTTGCACGGGGGGCATGCCAGGCTGCTGCATGGGGGCCATTTGCTGTTGCATCTGTTGCATCGTTGCGGGTTGCTGCGTGAAGGCGCCCGGCATGGGATATGCCTGCTGCTCTGCTTCGGGTCGCACGGCTGCCCCGCGCCCGCCAGCACGCTCGATTTCCTGAACGCGCTTGGGGTTCAGGCTTACCGTCACGACGGTGCCATTGCCCATGTTGTCCTCGATGGAGACGGCGCCGCCGGCGTTTTCCAAGTACTCCTGTACCATGGGAAACCCGGCGCCGGTGCCGCGGATATACCGTTTCATCTTGCTGTTTGCGCTGGTTACGCCAAAGTCGAAGGCACGCTCTTTGTCGTCGATGCCCGGACCCTGATCGGCAAAGCGGATGGTATCGCCGCCGTCGAGAATCGAGATGATGGGCTCTGCAAAATGCGCGTGGATAAAGTTTTCGACAATCTCGCGGATAACCATCAACGAGATGCGTCCTCCCTGCTCCTTCATGCACTGGTAGACGGTGTTGGTTGTCTCTTCCAGGTAGGTACGGACGTCTTGCGGTTCGATGACGATGACACGCGGTGTCGACAGCATGTCGTCGTAGACCGCGATGCGCGCTGCATACATGGCCTTCGGTGCTTGTGCGGTGACCTGCTCGCTCTCGTTGCGTTTTTCGCGCACGCCGGTGATGTGCTCGTTGTCGGGTGCCGGATCACCGGAATCGACCATGGTGTAGAAGTCGTCAGACATGCCGCTCGCAATCTTTCAAAAGGTTTTGAACAAATAGTAGCTCACCGCGCAATGTTTCTCATCTTTCGACAAGTTTTCAAAACCTGTTGAAAACTTTGGAAAACGGGCGAAAAGTTCTCAACATTTCCAACACGACCTGTTGAAAACTCGATGAAATTTCGTGAAAAGTTGCCTGCTGCATCAAGTGCCGATTCTGCTTATGGGGGAACCGTGTACTCTTTGCAACCTTTTACCTTTGATTTCTTGACATTTGAACATTGATTTCCCTACAATCTTCAAGCTCACGTGTCTATATCTGCGTCCGCGCCCCCGCGGACACTCGAAATGCAGCAGGAGGAACTTAAGATGAAGCGTACGTATCAGCCTAATAAGCGTAAGCGTGCCAAGACCCATGGCTTCCGTGCCCGTATGGCCACTAAGGGTGGTCGTGCCGTGCTCGCCCGTCGTCGCGCCAAGGGCCGCAAGCGTCTCACTGTCTAGCAGCGATACACACATCTCGCATGAAGACTATTAAGTCTCGGCAAGATTTCGAGCATGTGTTCAGTCAGGGGCGTCGTTTCAATCACCCTCTGATTCGAATGACCATATGTGAATCGGTTGGCGAAGGCGACTCCGGAAGGGTCGCCTTCGTTGGTGCTAAACGACTCGGTTGTGCTGTGGTGCGCAACCGATCTAAGCGTGTGATGCGCGAGGCCGCCCGCAGCTGTGGATTTCCCGTTGCGGGTTATGACATCATCTTGTTCGCGACTCCCAAGACGAGGGTTTCCTCGCCGGAGGAGATGGACAAGGCGTTGCGTTCGCTTATGAAACGCGCCGGCGTTGCCGGGGAGGAGCGATGAGCAATCACGTTTTGCGACGTGTTGCCATCGCTCCTATTCGCATATATCAACAGGTTGTTTCGCCCTTATTACCTGACGCCTGCATTTATTACCCAACGTGCTCGCAATACGCCGTTCAGGCGATTGAGAAGTACGGTGTTTTGAGAGGCTGCTGGCTTGCCGTGAGGCGCATCGCTCGCTGCAATCCCCTGCACGTCGGCGGTTATGACCCTGTGCCTTAGCGGGCACTCGCTATCGGAGGAAAACTTACATGTGGGATTGGATCGTTAACATCCTTTTCGAGCTGCTCAAGCTCATCCAGACCTTTGCGGTCGACTGGGGCCTGTCCATCATCATCCTGGTGGTCATCATCCGTCTGCTGCTGACGCCGCTCATGCTCAAGTCGACCAAGTCGACGGCTCGCATGCAGGTGCTGCAGCCCAAGATGCTCGAGATCCAGGAGCGCTACGCCGACGACCCCCAGCGTCAGGCCGAGGAGATGCAGAAGTTCTACAGCGAGAACAAGTTCAATCCGCTGGCCGGCTGCCTGCCGCTTCTGATTCAGATGCCCATCCTTATCGCCCTGTTCACGCTTCTGCGCAACCTGCCGCAGTACTTTAACGAGGGCACGTTCTCGTTCTTCAACATCCTGCCCGATCTGACCACCACGCCGAGCGCCTCTTTTGCCGATGGCTTTATGGTTGCGCTGCCTGCGCTGGTTTGCCTGATCCTGTTCGCTGTCTTGACCCTGATTCCGCAGCTGTATATGTCTCGCAATCAGACTGGTCAGCAGGCCCAGAGCATGCGTATGATGGCCGTCGTCATGACCGTCATGATGCTTTGGATGGGCTGGAGCCTGCCCGTCGGCGTTCTGCTGTACTACGATGTGTCTTCTGCTTGGCAGGTTATCCAGCAGATCTTCGTGACGCAGAAGGTTATCGACAAGGCCAAGGCCGATGAGGAGGAGCGCCTCAAGAACGCTCCGCTGCAGGTCGAAGTTACCCGTCGCGAGAAGAAGCCGCGTCCGCACAAGAAGAAGTAGTCGGGATATCAATCTTATTTAGGTACCTAACTTTTGGAGTACGTTATGTCTGAAGAGATCATCGAGGATATGCTTGAGGAGGTTGCCCCGCAGGTTGCGGGCGATTATCCCGAGATTGCACAGCGCTACAAGGCCGGTGAAGAGCTGACCGATGAGGAGCTCGACACCATTGCCGATGTTGCGATTTCCATTCTGCGTTCCATCCTTTCGCACTTCGATGCCGCCAACTCTCCTATTGATGAATACGAGGGCGACGAGGGCGAGCTGATTTTGGATGTTACCGCTCCTGATCTTGCTGTTCTCATTGGCCGTCATGGTCGTACCCTTGATGCCCTTCAGGTTATGTTCTCTTTGCTGGTGAGCCGCAAGCTTGGCTTTAAGTATCCGGTTGTGGTTGACGTTGAGGGCTACAAGAGCCGTCGTCAGGACAAGGTTGCCTCTATGGCTCAGTCTGCCGCCGAGCGTGCCATTCGTACTCATAAGAGTGTTTCCCTTCCGCCCATGAATGCCTATGAGCGCCGACTGGTTCATATTGCACTTCGTGGTAATGATGCCGTCGATACCCATTCTGAGGGTTCTGACCCTGATCGCCATGTGGTGATTGTTGCTCGATAATCTACTCGAGCTTATGCTAAGGGGGCGTGGTTTCCACGTCCCCTTTTTTTGTCAAAAGTTCTCGATACACTGATTTTTGTCAGAAAGGAGCTTCTGTTGTTTGTACTTACAGATCAGCAGGCTGACGAGATGCTGAGTCGTCTAACTTCCTTTTGCAAAGAGTATTCTTTGAGCGTAACTGATACTGAGCTAAGGAAATGTATTCAGCATTTGGATTTGGTTCTAGAAACAAATAAGACAACCAATCTCACCCGTATTCTTAACGTTGAAGATGCTGCGGTACTTCATATCCTCGACTCACTTGTTTTGCTTCCTTATGTCGATAAGGCTCCTGATGGAGCTTTGCTCGATATGGGAACAGGCGCAGGCTTCCCTGGTATTCCATTAACGATAACCACGCATCGTAAAGCTACTTATATTGACTCTGTTGGCAAAAAAGTTGATGCTGTCAATTCTTTTACTCATGCTCTCGGATTGAAATATGGTCATGCAGTCCATGATCGCCTTGAAGAATATGCTCGAAGCCATAAGAAGCAGTTCTCTGTCGTAACCGCCCGCGCACTGGCCCCTCTACCTACTCTTGTTGAGTATGCGGCTCCGTACCTCAAGGACGGAGGGCTATTTGTTATTACGAAGGGCAATCCATCGGATGAGGAGCTTACTTCCGGCATGTCAGCAGCTAAGATCTGTGGCTTCACTTTGCTTCTGAATGACGCAATCGATTTGCCTGAGGGCTTGGGCCACAGGGAGTTTATTGTTCTTAAGAAGAGTCATCCAGCATCCGTCTCATTGCCTCGTGCAAATGGCATGGCAAAGAAGAATCCGCTTGCCTAGATGTTTCACGTGAAACATAATGGATACTAACAACTTGCGGTGTTTCACGTGAAACATGGCGGTTGATATCGAATCGGAATGTTTCACGTGAAACATCCTCCGTTTGACAGCTTTAATACACACCAGGAGGGACCGTGGGATTTCGCGACGTTAAGCGTTCGAAGAGCGCAAAAGACACGCGTATTATTGCAATCATCAATCAAAAAGGCGGCGTCGGTAAGTCAACGACGGCTGTAAACCTTGCAGCAGCTCTGGGTGAACAGGGACGCAAGACACTGATTGTCGATTTTGATCCGCAGGGAAACAGTACCAGTGGATTTGGAATTGAAAAAGAAGACCTTAATCAATGCATCTATGATGCATTGCTGAATGATGTGCCGGCAGAATCGCTTGTTCTTGATACAAATTGCAAAAAGGTATTCGTTATTCCAGCGACAATTCAGCTTGCAGGCGCCGAAATAGAGCTCGTAAGCGCAATTGCTCGTGAAACCCGCCTCAAAGATTTGCTTGAGCCCATTCAAGACGAATTCGATTTTATTTTCATTGACTGTCCTCCTTCGCTTGGCCTGCTTACCATCAACGCTTTGACCGCAGCAGACAGCGTTTTGATTCCGATTCAGTGCGAGTATTACGCACTCGAGGGCGTTACGAAGCTGCTTGAGTCAATGAAGATGGTCAAATTACGTCTGAACAAGGGCTTAGACACCTATGGCGTGCTTATGACCATGTATGACTCGCGTACTTCTCTGTCGAATCAGGTTGTTGAGGAGGTTCAGTCGTACTTTGGTGATAAGGCTTTTAAGACTCTAATTCCTCGTACTGTAAAAATTTCTGAGGCTCCGTCTTTTGGAGAGCCGGTAATTACCTATGCACCTCAAAATAAGGGTGCAAAAGCGTATATGAATCTTGCAAAAGAGGTGATCAAGCGTGCCTAGTGCAAAGAAACGTGGCGGATTAGGACGTGGACTCAATGCGTTGGTCTCAGAAGCCGAGTATGAGACCGGCGGTTCGGCTGCATCGGCTTCAAATGCCGCATCTGAAACAAAACTACCTATTGAGGATATCGTTCCCAACCCTAATCAGCCGCGAATTCACTTTAACGAAACTGAACTTCGCGAGTTGAGCGAGTCAATCCAAGAACATGGCGTTTTGCAGCCGTTGTTGGTTCGTAAGCATGGAAATGGCTATGAGATTATTGCCGGTGAGCGTCGTTATCAGGCATCGAAACTCGCTGGCCTTGAAGAATTGCCTGTCATCATTAAGGAAGTTAATGATGAGGAAATGCTCGCGCTTGCACTTATAGAGAATCTTCAGCGTTCTGATCTGAATCCCGTCGAAGAGGCGAAGGGTTATCGTCAGCTCATTGATGCCAGCGGCATGACGCAGGAGGCGTTATCAAAGGCTGTCAGTAAGTCTCGTTCGGCAATTACAAATTCACTTCGCTTGCTTGATCTTCCCGAAGTCGTACAGCAGATGATTTTCGAGGGTAAACTTACTGCCGGCCATGCGAGAGCGATCCTTGCAGTTCCCTATGAGGATGCTCGAATTCGACTTGCTGAGAAGGTTGTCGCAGAAGGCCTTTCCGTCAGAGCGACAGAAAATCTTGCTCCGTTGTTTTCTGCCGGAGAAACACCTAAGACGCCGAGGACAGCAACACCTCAGTCATTCAAAAAGGCCGCTCGAGTCCTTCGTCAAGTATTTAACACGAATGTGCGCGTGAAGAGCTCGCGTGGCAAGAACAAGATTGAAATCGAGTTCAAAGACGAAGAGGAGCTCTCCCGTATCCTTGGCGAAATGATTCAATTCGGGCAGGAGGATCAGGATGAAGAATAAGGTTCTCGCAGCCATTGCGTTGGCAACCACTGTCGCTGCTGGTGCTTTTGCAGGCTATAAGCTTGCGACAGATGATGAACTGCGTGGTCGACTGCTGCGCGGAGCTAAGGATATCGTCGATACATCCAAGAAGAAAATGGATGTGATGACGGAAGATGTTGCCATGCGCACTGCTCAGATGACTAAGAATCCCAAGATTAACCAAGACTGGGTCACCCATCAATGGGAAAATGTTGGTTATTAGGTACCTAACAATTACTTGCCTGTTTTGAAGGGGTCCTTGTCTGATTCGTGAGACAAGGACCCCTTATTTTGGCAATAAAACTATGCTTGCGTAAATCAAATCCAATAGTATGAAAAAATGAAACAGCCCCGGTTGCATTATCTACAACCGGGGCTGTTCGATGTTTCACATGAAACGTTTTGGGGCGCGACTCCCCTATGCGTTCTTCTGAACTTTGAAGCGCTGCTTCAGCTGTCCGCAGGCGGCGTCAATATCGTTACCACGGGAGTTACGAATCGTGGTCTCGATGCCACGGGACTCAAGACGACGCTGAAGATCCTCAACCTTATGAATCGGCGACGGCTTGAGCGGGCTGCCCTCGATGTCGTTAAGCTGAATCAGGTTAACGTGGCACAGCGTTCCCTCGCAGAAGTCGCAGAGCGCCTGCATCTCGGGATTCGTATCGTTGACGCCTTCGATCATGGCGTACTCATAGGTCGGGCGGCGGCCCGTCTTCTCGGTGTAGAGCTGAAGCGCCTCGTGAAGGCGGAGCAGCGTGTACTTCTTAACACCGGGCATGAGCTTATTGCGCGTCGACTGGATGGCGGAATGCAGGGAAACAGCAAGCGTGAACTGCTCGGGGATGTCGGCAAATTTGCGAATACCAGGAATAACGCCACTGGTGGAGACAGTAAGGTGGCGGGCTCCAATACCGATACCGTCGGGATCGTTAAGGATGCGCAGCGCCTTGAGAACCTCGTCGTAGTTGGCAAACGGCTCGCCCTGGCCCATGAAGACAACGCTCGTGGCGCGCTCGCCAAAGTCGTTGGATACATGAAGTACCTGGTCGACGATCTCCTGAGCTGTCAGCGAGCGCTTGAGGCCGTTCAGGCCGGTGGCGCAAAAGGCGCAGCCCATGCCACAGCCTGCCTGGGTGGAAACGCAGACGGAAAGTTTGTTACGGCGGGGCATACCGACAGTCTCAACGGAAATGCCGTCGTGGTACTCGAGCAGATACTTGCGAGAGCCATCTTTGGAAACCTGCTTGGTGAGTTCGGCCGGCGTGTCAAAGGCAAAAGCCTCTTTAAGCTGCTCGCGGAAAGCCTTGGGAAGGTTGGTCATATCGTCAAACGAACAAACGTTCTTCTCAAAGACCCATTCGATGAGCTGCTTCGCGCGGAAGGCGGGCTGGCCGAGTTCGGCCACAAGCTCGCGAATATCGTTTTGGCTCAAGTCGCGAATGTCCTGAGATTTAGTCCTGGGATTCATGGAAGCCTTTCGATTTTGGGGAAACGTAGAGGGTATCGCTACAATATGGTATCAGCTGCAGAAATTATAGAGGAGGAGTCTGCCCATGCCGGGTAAAAGCCTAGAGAACATGCACGTAGCGGTCTTGGCGGGCGGTCATTCCGCTGAGCGCGAGATCTCGCTCAATTCGGGAAAGAACGTCGTGGTGGCCTTGAAGGAGGCCGGCTACACTTCGGTGGAGCTGCTCGACACCGCTGCCGATGATTTTATGGTAACCATGGCGACCGGTGGTTTCGACGTGGCGTTTATCGCCATGCACGGCGCCGGCGGTGAGGATGGTGCCATGCAGGGTGCCATGGAGACCCTGGGTATCCCCTACACGGCCTCGGGCGTGCTTGCCAGCGCCTGCGGTGCCGACAAGGAGGTCTCGAAGCTCCTGTACGCCAAGGCGGGCATTCCCGTTGCCCCCGGCATTGCGATCGAGTCGGGCGATGAAGTCGATATCGATCATATCGTCGAGGTTTGTGGCGAGCGCTGCTTTGTGAAACCGGCCGTAAACGGTTCCAGCTATGGCATTTCCCTGGTACATGAACCCTCCGAGCTGCCCGCGGCAATCGCCAAGGCATTTGAGTACGGCGACAAAGTGCTGGTCGAGAAGTGCATCGAGGGTACCGAGATCACCGTCGGCGTATATGGCGAGGATGACGTGCGCGCCCTGCCGATTGTTGAGATCCGTAAGCCCGAGGACTGCGAGTTCTACGATCTGGACGTGAAGTATGTCGACCCTACGGACATCCACCGCATTCCGGCGCAGATTTCACCCGAGAACTACGCTCGTGCTCAGGAGCTCGCCTGTGCTGCCCATAAGGCACTCGGCTGCCTGGGTATCTCGCGCAGCGACTTTATCGTGAGCGAGGATGGCCCCGTCATCCTCGAGACCAACACGATTCCCGGCATGACCGATACGTCGCTGTATCCGGATGAGATTCGCCACACCGATGACATGACGTTCCCGCAGGTCTGTGACAGTCTAATTCGTATGGGACTTCGTCGAGCGGGCGTTGCATGCTAATCGAGGACGCTGTTTCGTCGGGAACGCCGCAGTTTGTCATCGATTCCTATGCCACGCTTGCCGAGCGCGCCAAAACCCAATCGTTTGGTCTCATCGAGGAAGATGTTATCGTCCTCGATACCGAGACCACGGGTCTTTCGGTGCAGGACAACGAGCTTATCGAGATATCGGCTGCCCGCCTTTCGGGCCGCGAGATCGTCGACCGGTTCGATACCTTCGTGCACCCCAAGCAGCTGATTCCCGCCGAGATTACCGAACTCACGAGCATTACCAATGCCGATGTGGTGGATGCCCCATCGGCCGTCGAGGCCGTGGCCGCTCTCGCCGATTTTGTCGGCGGCTGCCCGGTGATTGCGCATAACGCCACCTTCGACCGTTCGTTTATCGAGTCGGTCAAGGGCGGTGTCAACGTCAGCGACATCTGGATCGATTCGCTGGCGCTGTCGCGCATCGCGCTTCCGCGCCTGGCCTCGCATAAGTTGTCTTTCATGGCCGACCTGTTTGGCTGCGACTCGGTGTCGCACCGCGCCAATGCCGACGTCGACGCCCTGTGTGGTGTGTGGCGCGTGCTGCTCGTGGCGCTCACCGACTTGCCTCAAGGCTTGATGGCGCGCCTGGCCGACATGCACCCCGACGTACCCTGGTCCTATCGTCCCATCTTCTCATTCTTGGCGGGACAGAACCCCGGTTCCATCTTCTCTCTCGGCGCCGCCCGCGCCGACGTGCTCAAGGCCGATCGGGCCGATGATCGCGTTGATGCGGACGAGCTGCCGGTCCTTAAGATGCCGAGCCGCGAGGAAATCGAGGCGGACTATGCCCCGGGCGGCCTGGTTAATCGCATGTATCCCACGTATGAGCCGCGCGATGAGCAGATTGCGATGGCGCTCGAGGTCCGTGACGCACTCGTTACGGGAACGCATCGCGTGATTGAGGCAGGCACGGGCGTCGGCAAATCGATGGCTTACCTGGTGCCTTTTGCCGAGGCCGCGCGCCGCAACAACATCACGGTTGGTATCGCGACTAAATCGAATAATCTTGCCGACCAGCTCATGTATCATGAGCTGCCCAAACTTGCCGAGCAACTGGACGGAGGCCTATCGTTTTGCGCCCTCAAGGGCTATGACCACTATCCATGCTTGCGCAAGCTTGAGCGTATGAGTCGCGGCCAAGTCGAAATTACGACTAAGCGTGATCCTGCTGACACGCTTACGGCAGTCGCGGTCATCATGGCGTACGTGTGTCAGTCGGCCGATGGCGACCTCGACTCGCTCGGCATTCGCTGGCGCAGCGTCAACCGTCCCGACTTTACGACGGCGTCGCGCGAGTGCGCCCGTCGCCTATGCCCGTTTTTCCCCGATAAATGCCTGGTCCATGGCGCTCGCCGTCGCGCGGCGCATGCCGATGTGGTGGTCACCAACCATTCCCTGCTGTTCCGCAATGTTGCGGCCGAGGGCAGAATCTTGCCTCCGATTCGTCACTGGGTGATTGATGAGGCCCACTCCATCGAGCGCGAGGCGCGCCGTCAATGGGCGCGCGTGGTGTCGGCGGATGAATCGCGCGTTCTGTTTGAGCGCCTGGGTGGCTCGAGCACCGGTGCGCTGAGCCAGGTTTCCCGCGATTTGGCAACCTCGGAGGGCTCTACGCTTTACCTGGGTCTTACCGCCAAGGCGACGTCGACGGTTGTACGTGCGAGCATGGCGATTGCCGATGTGTTTGACGGCGTTCGCGAGCTTGGCCGCCGTGCCCGCGGGGGCTATGACAATGCGAACCTATGGATTGGCCCCGAGCTGCGCGAATCTGACGACTGGCATGATTTCTTACAGTCGGCCTACACTGCCATCGACGCATTGGAACAAGCTGACAAGAGCGTCGACGCGCTGGTACAAGCCGTTGCCGCCGACAAGCCCGAGGTTGTTGTCGACCTGGGTGATATCTCGCGCCGCCTACACGAGCTGGTCGAGAACCTCAAACTCATCATTGACGGTACCGATGAACACTACGTGTACTCGCTGCAGGTCAATCGCAGGCTGCGTGCCGGCGGAGAGTCAATGACCGCAGAGCGCATCGACATTGGCGAGGCCTTGGCAACCGAGTGGCTGCCCGAGGTTCACACGGCTATCTTTGCATCGGCGACCATGACGGTTTCCAAGAGCTTTGAGCACTTTAACCATGCCGTCGGCCTCGATCGCATCGGCGCCTCGACATCATCGTCACTGCACTTGGATTCGAGCTACGACTTCGATTCGAATATGGCCGTGGTCGTGGCTGGGGATATCCCCGATCCGCGCGATCGTGAGAGCTACCTTTCGGCGCTCGAGCGTGTGCTGGTCGACGCTCATCTTGCCATGGGCGGCTCGGTGCTCACGCTGTTCACCAACAGGCGTGACATGGAGGAACTGTACGCCCGTGTCGAGCCCAAGATGGCTCGTGCGGGTCTGGAGCTCAACTGCCAGCAGCGCAACTCGTCTCCTCGCCGTCTGCGCGATCGCTTTATCAACGAACCGACCTCGTCGCTCTTTGCGCTTAAGGCCTTCTGGGAGGGGTTTGACGCCAGCGGCGAGACGCTGCGCTGCGTCATCATCCCCAAGCTGCCGTTCTCGAGTCCCACGGATCCGCTCTCGTGCGAGCGCAATCTGCGCGAAGACCGCGCCTGGGCGCGCTATTCGCTGCCCGAGGCCGTGCTCGAGGTCAAGCAGGCGGCCGGTCGCCTCATTCGCTCATCGACCGATTGCGGCGTACTCATCTTGGCCGACCCGCGCCTGGTGACGAAGGGCTACGGCAAGAAATTCTTAACGTCGCTGCCCACGAGCTCCTATCAGCGCATCGAGTCGGCGCAGATTGGTCATTACCTACAGTTGTGGCGCGCGCGCCACGAGCGGCGCCGCTAAAGCGGACAGACGAGGGATTTTGCCATATCGCACAGACGCTTTGACAGGGCGGGGTCATCCAAGATACGGATGGCCCCGCCCGCTGCGATTACCTGGCTTAACAGCCATCGCTCGGAGCCGTAGCGCACATTCACTGTTGAGCTGTCCGCCCCATTGGGTTTAATCGACATGATGCCGGGCCAGTCTAGGCGCTCTGCCAAGGCGCGCGGCATGAGAAGCTTCGCGCTCCGCTCCGCCTGGGCGAGGGAGTCGTGGAGGGTCGCGGGTTCCGGTGCGTGGCGCACGACGGAGTCATCGGTCAAGACCAGGCCCTCGATTTTATCCATGCGGTAGGTGCGCTGTTCGTCGACCGCGACATCCCAGGCAATCAGATACGTTTGGTCGCCATTTGTTGTGATGCGCAAGGGGTCGACCAAACGCTCGCGCGCTTGTGCGTCATCCATCGAGCGATACGAGATGCGGCAGCGAACGCCGTCCCGAATGGCGCAGCTCAGCTGCTGCCAGTGCGATCCGTGGGCGACGGTGTCAAAGACGCGCTGGTTATAGCCGAGCTCTTTGGGAAGAAGGGCGCGCCGTATTCGAGCCGCCGCTTGGGGTTCGATCCCCAATGATTCAAGTTCATGGTTGAGCACAGCGCCCTCGGCGGCACTCAGGCGCAGCGGTAGCACGCGCCCCGCATCACCGGTGAGGACCACGCACTCGCCGCGGCGTTCACAGATAATACGTGCACCCGATTCTCGGTCCGCAAGCGTCGAGACGACCTCGAGAATCTCGTCGAGCGATGCCCCCGTGATATCAAAGCGGCTGCAAAGCTCGTCTCGTGTCATGCCATTCTCACCGGCGGCGTAGAGGGCCTCCATGATGTCGATGGCGCGCGAGAGTCTTTGCTCGCTGGTGAGTTTACGCACGGGCATGCTCGTGCACCGTCCTTTCGATGAGGTGATTCCACGCCCGCTTGAGAGAATCGGGGGCGACGGGCCTCATGCCATCCATGGCATGGGCCATGCAAAACGAGGCTGCGGCTTCAAAGTCGCGCACGTCAACGGTCCAGGTCCAACCTGCTTCGGTGCGCATGAGCTCGCCTCGTCCGCGTGTGAGACCGCTGATCATATCGGCCTGCGCTTCACGCGCGAACGAGAACGTAGCCGCAACGGGTGGGCGGTCGGCAAAATCGAACTCAAAGAATAAGTAATCGTTGAGGTTGAAATCGGCAGGAATGGCGTAAGTTTTCGAAGGTCTCCAGGCGCGAATGATGCGGTCGCAGCGGAATGTTCTGATATTGCCGGTGGCATTGTCGAGGCCGCAGAAGTATGCCGTACCCTCGCGCTCGAACATGCCGTAGACGCAAACGGTCCGCTCGCGTTGTTCACCGCGTCCGTTTTGGTACAAAAAGCGCAGCGCGCAACGCTCGGCAAAGGCACTCCATACCGCATCGACGGCGGGAGAGCGGCGGATCGGTGCCTCTCCTGTCGTCGACATGCCGGTGAGGTAGGCAATCTTGGAGCGAATGTCGGCAAGCGGCGCGGCAAAGGTGGATGAGCCTGCCGCGAGTGTCTGGTCGATGGCGTTGAGCAGGATGTCGGCATCGTCTGCGGTGATGAGACCGCCCGCGGCAAACGTGTGCTCGCGGTCGATCGTCCACGCGCTCTCCTCGGTTTCCTGCGCTCCGGCAGCACGAACCTCCCTGATAACGATGCCGCGTTCGAGCAGCTTGTCGCGATCGCGGCGGAACTTGCGCTTGTCTGAGTCGATATTGCCCGAGCCGTACCCCAAATCGGAATCCAGGACGATTTGCTCGGTCGTCAGCGGTTCGGGAGAACTGTTGAGTACAAAGAAAAGGTTGAGGATGCGCTGAGCCGTTTTATCGAAACCGGGCTCGGGTGCACCCTTTTTAATTGTCGCGGTCGCGTCGATTGCCGTCATAGAATCCTCGCATGAGAAGGTCGTTTGATGCCATGATTTTAGTCCGATATGGAGATTAGGCTATATCCTTGTCCGCTCGCGGCGTTAAGATGCCCCGAATTCGGTCGTTTGCGCTCGCTCGGGGTATACTTTCGACTATATACGGTTCTAATGTGCATGCATTGGGCCTATTTGTCGGATTATGGATGTGGAGCGCACATGGCGAACACCCAGAACTATATTAACCACCTGCTGCAGAACACCGGCATTACGCCGGCGTGCAGTGAAGAAGAGCGCCTGGCTGCTGAGGATATCGCTCAGATTTTCCGCAACCACGGCTTTGACCCCGAGGTGCAGGAATTTAATGCTCCCGCACCCAGCAGGTTGGCGTTTGCCGTTACCGGTATCCTGGCGTTTGCCGGCGCCTTGCTGATGGGCATCGGCGGCGGCATTGGCTTGGTCGGCACCTTGCTGGCCATTGTCGGTGCCGTGCTCTACGTGCTCGAGCGCACGGGGCATCCCGTGGTTTCGCGCCTGGGAAAGACCGGTGTGAGCCAAAATGTCATCGCCTATCACAAGGCCTCGGGCCCGCTTGCGTCTCCGCGCAACCGCCCGGTGGTCGTTGTCGCACACTACGACTCTCCCCGTGCTGAGCTGCTCGCCCGCGAGCCCTATGCTTCGTATCGTGCGCTCATCGCCAAGCTGTTGCCCGTTGCCACGGTTGCCCCCGCTGCCGTTGCCATCCTGCGCATCCTGCCGCTCCCCGGCGCGCTCAAGGTTCTGCTGTGGATTGTCGCGATCCTCGCTTCCCTCGTTGCGCTTGCCAACGCGGCAAAC
>USTC01000001.1 GCA_900557505.1 uncultured Collinsella sp. | reverse complement strand
GCGCGGTTGATGCGCTGCATCATGGAGCTCACGTAGTTCAGCCGCATGGTGAGGTTGTACGTATAGGTAAAGATCATGACGAGCGCGCCGGCCGAAATGTCAAACCACGCGTTGCCGCCCGCGACGAACACACTCACCACGGCCATGGTAATGACGATAAGGCCCGAGGTCGTAAAGTTGCGCTGCATCATGGCGTGCATCGATACCGTTTCGGCATCGCGCGCGGCACGGTCGGCGGTATCGAATAGGTCGCGCTCAAAGTCCTCGCGCCCGCAGGTCTTGACGGCCAGGATGTTCGTGACCGCGTCGGACAGCACGCCCGACAGCTTGTTCTGCGCGGCGGACGTCGCGGCCGAAAGCGGCATGATGCGCTTGTACATAAGCCAGACAAACGCAATGTAGACGACCATGATGCCCACCAAGATCACGGTAAATGTGGGAACCACTGGAGCGAGCGCCGCCACCGTGCAGACGACCGAGGTGATAGTGGGGATAAGCGAATACACCGTCACGTCCACCAAGCCCGTGTAGCCACTCATAAAACGGCTCGTCTGGCTCACAAGCGATCCGCCAAAGCGGCTGGTATGGAATGTCATGGACTGGTTGGAGAGCGTGTCAAAGCACAGGCGCGCCAAGTGATAGTTGCCCGCAATCTCGAGCTTGTAGACGGTGTAGTCCTGCAGCTTGGAGAGGATCTGACCTACCAGGTTAACGAGCACAAGCGCCAGAATGTAGGGACCAAAGACCTCAAACACCTGGTCGCCTGCCACGGGGCCGGCCTGGACGCGGTCGACGATAAGCGCCATCACGTAGGTGTTGGCAAACGTAAGCAAAAAGATATAGCCCGCCGACGAGAATACCGAGAGAAAGACGATCAGCGGCTGCGTGCGCGTGACATCCCAAAAACGCTGCAACGTGCGGCGCACGGTGGAGCGCTTGAGCGGGCTGGTGCTTCTCTGAGACATGGGCTTCCTTTCACGTCTGATAGGGCGAAACGCCATTGTTGCACACTAAAGTGCACTTCAGGCAAGCACGATGCGAAAAGCGCCCGCGCCTCGCGCTTGCGCCGACGCCCCGCCGTCCGTTGCGGCTAGCCCTCGTCTTCCTGGCCCGCGAGTAAGCCTGCGGACTCCAAGCCCAGAATCGTGTCGGCCTCCTCGGCATCCTCCAGCGCATCGATGTCCTTGAGCTTGCGCTCCATAACGTTGGTGCGCGTGGTGATAATGCCCTCGACCGTCTTGCCCGCAGTCTCGATCTGCTGTTGGGCGCGGCGTAGCGCCGCCTGATAGCGCGGCAGCTCAGCCTTGACGGCGGAAAGCACGCGCAGCACGTCATCGGTGCGTTTTTGCAGCCTAAACGTCTGGTAGCTCATCTGCAGGCTGTTGAGGATGGCCGCCATGGTGCTGGGGCCGGCAACGTTGACGTGATAGTCGCGGCCCAGGGTCTCGATAAGCCCGGGGCGGCTGACGACCTCGGCGTACAGCCCCTCAAACGGAACGAACAGAATGCCAAAGTTGGTCGTCGCAGGCACGCTCAGATACTTTTCGCAGATGTCCTTTGCCTCGCGCTTCACCATCATATCGAGCGTCTTGCGCGCTGCGGCGACGGCCTCAGCGTCACCCGACTCCTGGGCGTCGAGCAGATGCTCGTACGCATCGCCCGGGAATTTGGAGTCGATCGGCAGCAGCACGGGATCACCCTCGTCCACCGGCAGCTTGACAGCAAACTCAACGCGCTCCGAGGCGCCAGGCTTGGTGGCCACGTTTTCCAGATACTGGTCGGGCGTAAGAATGTCCGCCAGGATTGCGCCCAGCTGCACCTCGCCCAAAATGCCGCGTGCCTTCACATTGCCCAGCACGCGCTTAAGGTCGCCCACGCCGGTGGCGATAGACTGCATGTCACCCAGGCCCTTGTACACGGCCTCGAGCTGGTCACTCACTTGCTTAAACGATGCAGACAGACGGTCGTTGAGCGTACGGGAAAGCTTTTCGTCCACCGTCGCGCGCATCTGATCGAGCTGCACGTTGTTGTCCTTGCGGATGGCGCCCAGCTGTGCATCGACCGTCTCGCGCACCTTGTCCAGGCGGTGCTCGATGCCCTCGCGGTTGGCGCCGAGCTGTTGGGCCGTCTCACGGCGCAGGTCATCCATACGGTCGCCAGCCTGCGAGAACTCGCGCGCAATGGTCAGGTAGCGTTGCTGCTCCACGGCGGCGTCGGTCGTCTGCTGCTGCGCGATGGCATTTGCCGTGCGGCGGGTTTCTGCCAGCGCGACGTTGAGGGCATCGAGCGTGCTATTGGCCTGCTCGAGCGCGGCCAGCATCTCTGCCCCGCTATCGCCGCGCTCCCGCAGCTCGGCACGAAGGCTTTTAAGCTGCAGGGCGCAAACCACAGCAACTCCCACCGCCACCAAGGCAATCACAACAAGCGCAATATCAATAGCAGACATAGACTCCGCCCAACAAACTCAATCGATCACCAATCAAAACCGCGATCAATCTTACCCCGCCACACGCACCGGGCGCCCGGCCCCTTCTTGGGTGCCCCTCTCCTCCGCATATTCCATAATGCGGCGCGCCGTTTTCCTGCTCACCTTTGAGTCATCGCCGGCCAAGTATGCGTATACGTTTCCTTTATTCAGGTGCAGAGCACGGCAGATGCCATAGCGCGTTACACCCGATTCCTCCAATGCTTCCAGTGTTCTCTTTCTCATCAGGGCGTTCACCCTTCTGTCGGCCGCTGGCTTTTCTTTCACCCCTCTATACGCGTGCCAAACGTTGGCGTAACGATTGGGGAGCTTATCCTCGGCGCATAGAGATGCCAGGCTACCCGCTTGGCCATACAGAGACAAAACACCTCGATAGCTCTCTTCCATCCACGAGCCCTCGGATAAACCCAGAACGTATTCGGCTTTTCCCTGCGCCAAAGCGAGCAAGAACAGAGGCTCCGCCACGCGCGGCGCAACCGTCGTCGCCTGCTCAACCAGTTTTCTAAAACTCAGCGACTGTTGCCCGGACAGCTCTCGGCAATAGCCTTTCAAAAATCCCTCAAAAGTCAGATTCAACCGAGCACCTCCTTTTTGTATTGCCTGTATGCACAGACCATCTCTTGATAGCTTCGCTCCGAAGGCGACGACGCCAGCGCTTCTCCCTCGTCGAATATAAGCCGTTCGAGCAGATCCCAATCAAGTCGGTCGACGAATGCCTGACTATGAAGATCGACGATGTCGTTCGGACGGTAGGCATAGAGCTTCATTACCGCCAGGTCCTCCAAGGATGGCGTAAAGTACCTGATAAAACGCGCCCCAATATCCAAGGGAATCAAACGATCTTCGTAATTGAATGGCATCTGGTTACAATACGCCACTGCCATACCATTCACCTCGGGGTATCGAGCTATGATCTCGCGGAGGCACCTGTCTGCCTCAAACACATCAATGTCATGTGTAACCGACCGATTCGTCACATCGTTTAGCATGAAGGCGCCTCCTCCCACCAATACAACGCTCGGCCTGTCGTCTCTTGGACCTATTTCCAGCTCCGCCTCTTCGTCAATGCCCAAAAGAGTCTGCTCTAAATCCTGCTTATGCATAGCAAATCCTATTATTATTCATCTTCAATAATACTATTCAGTCGCACGATAGGACCCACAGGATGCAAGAATTCTGCTCGTGGCGATAATCCCTACACCCTAGAAGTCCTAATGTGACAAACGTTAACTCTCCCAGCCGGCGCGAACGGTTGTTATGACATCGCCTAGGCGCTGGCCGAGGGCTGACAGATGCTGGAGCACTTCACTGGGCGAGGCACCGTTGAGGATGCAGGTGAGCGCATACGAGACCAGAAAAATCGCCGCAAGTCCTAACGGAATGAGCACAATCATCGCCAACGTGCGCAGGCGCTGGCCCGCGCGGCGGTGACGCGTGCGACGCTTGTCGAACGCAAGCTCCTGCGCATATGAATCTTGTTGTACGAAATAGCTCTCTGGCGCCGATCTGCCCGCAGGCGAAACCGCAGGCGTGGCATTTTGCGCAGGGGGCTGGGCGGCTACCCCTTGCATTTGCATCTCCATGAGCCGTTGCTGCTGACGCAACATGCGCTCGGCTTGTTGCTGCGGGGTCTCAAGAAACAGGTCCATGTTGGCCTCCTCAATCGGAGCATTCGACGCTTACGACCAGCATCCCGCACCACCATGACCGCGACAACGCAATCACCGACAATAGCCACAAAGTTTCTTTTGCTCAAAAGCTGTCGAAAAGCTCAACAACTCCCCTACCAGCACTTTCTTTGAGCTTTTTTCGCCAGTAATCTTTTGCCCTTCCGCCCTTGGGCCAACCAACCAAAACCTAACCAAAAACTTGACGAAAATTGTGAAGACCGGGACCCCAAATCAGAACCACCCCTAAAAGGGGTGGTTTGCTCTTAGGGTATAACCCACGGGCCCCGGGCTCGCGTCTAAAGGCGCGGGCCCGGACTTCGTCCAGGCCTAGTGCATCTTGACCCGTGGCGCGCCGGTCGAACCGGCGGGATCACCCCCTCTTGAAGGGGTCCTCGTACTCCTTCACGCTCAGCTTGTCCAGCGCGATGTCGTGGGACTCCTGCTCCCTGATGTACTTGGCGATCGTCGCCTCGTTCAGGCCGACGGTGGACACGTAGTAGCCCTCCGCCCAGAACTTCCTGTTGCCGAACTTGTACTTGAGGTTGGCGTGCCTGTCGAATATCATCAGCGAGCTCTTCCCCTTCAGGTAGCCCATGACGCTCGCGACGCTGTACTTCGGCGGAATCGCCAGCAGCACGTGCACGTGGTCGGGCATCAGGTGCCCCTCGATTATCTCGATCCCCTTGTACTCGCACAGCTTCCTGAGGATCTCCCCTATGTCGCTCCTGATTTGGTTGTAGATCACTTTGCGCCTATACTTCGGCGTGAACACGATGTGGTACTTGCACATCCACTTCGTGTGGGAAAGGCTGTAGGCCTTCTGGGCCATGGCGACCACCCCTTCGACTCGAATTCTTGACGGCCTGAACAATCGTCAATATCGGTCGGAGGGGTGGCTTTGTAAAGCCGTTTGTCTCCACCCGCGTAGCGGGTGGTTTAAAGCTGGCCGCTGCGCGGCCAGCAGACTAAAGTCTTGAACGAAATACGGCCCCGCAGCTCAATAAGCTGCGGGGCCGTACTATACACCGACGAATCAACGACGGAGTGCATCCACTATTTAGCCAGCTCCTGAACGATCCAGTCAATTGCACCTTCGGGATCGTTGGTAAGGTCGATATACTCCTTGCCCCTTGTGGTGAGCAGTTTAATTCCAAGGCGATCGGTATCGGCCTTCATAGCGTCATAGTACATGCGTGCCTGGGGCGCCAGAACAATCACGTTGTACTGATCCATCGTCTCATAGTGGCTTCCGTACGCACCGGACTGAGAAACCAGATCGATACCCTTAGCAGCGGCACCTTCGCGAAGAGCATTTGCCAAGAGAGTCGAAGTGCCGGCACCCTGGCAAAGCACAAGCACGCGGATCTGCTCCGCCTTGTCCTTTACCGCCTCGAGAGCTTTTGCGACATTTTCCTGTTCGGCGATAGCATCTGCATCCGAGTTTCCTGCAGTCTCCTTTGCAGACTCTTCCAAACAAAGCTGATGGTCATACGCCTTGCAGAACGGATAGTAAATCACAAAGTCAACGACCAACAGCACTGCCATCAATACGAGAGAACGCAGATCGAGACCCGTGGTGAGGAACGCACCAATTGGGCCGGGAAGCGCCCACGGCATGGTATACATGGGGGCGTTCATTCCAATGACGTCAATGAAAAATTTACCGATAATGGCGTTGACCATAGGAGCCACTAGGAAGGGCACGAACATATAGGGATTGAGAACAATCGGCATACCGAAGATAACGGGCTCGTTAACTCCAAAAATCACCGGGATAATCGATGCCTTGCCCATGGCTTTAAGCTGCTTGGAGCGCATAAACATGATCAGGATAATAGGAACGATGAACGTGCAGCCAGAACCGCCCAGACCGCCGATGAAGCTTGTAAAGTCCTGCGTGAGAGCAATTGACGGGTGTCCACCTGCTTGGAAAACCTCAAGATTGGTAACGGTATTGCCGTAGAGCGCAGCATTGATCGGACTCATGACAACCGAAGCACCGTGGATACCCATAAATTGGAAAAGCGCGACCGCGCCTTCGATAAGCGCCATGCCAGGATAGGTATCGACCGCGGAGAACAGCGGCGAGATGAGAGCGGATACCAAATTGGCGAACGGCACAGCAAGCAGCTTGCGGCTCGCAAGATCGATAAAAGCGCACGCAAGGATCGAAAACCCAAATGCAAAGATATCGCGAAAACTCTGCGCAATAGAGCCAGGGACCTCTTTGGGAAGCTTGATCGTCACATTATGGCTAATGCACACCTTATAGATATTAACGGTCAAGAATGCGGCTACGAACGCAGCGAGAAAACCCTTGGTTCCCATATAGCCGGTTTCAAAAACAGATGTATCTGCTCCGCCAATCGAGACAACATCGTTCGTCACCGATAGCAAGAGCATGCCGCACATGGCACAAACCATGCACGAGGTGGGGTTGAGAGACTTACCCGAAGGCATGCGACGGTTCATCGACATGGCAAGTGAGCTCGCCGTGGTGCCGGCCACCATAATGCCAAGAAGTCCCATGGTATATGCATAGATTTTATTGAAGAAATCCAGCACCTCAGACGGAAGCGTGATGCCTACATAGGCAGGGAGCGTCGAAAGAAGAAGGAACAGGCTCGAGAACAGCACAATTGGCATATTCGAGAGAAAGCCATCCTTAATCGCCACCAGATAAATGTTCCTCGAGATTTTGTCGAAGAGGGGCTGGTGTTTTTCAAGGAATTTGACGATAGCGTCCATAACACATCCTTTCATGATTCCCGGGCACACAACGATTTATCCGGACTCAACCGTCGTCGTCCCCGTTTGTATCCACTTATGTAAGTGAATACGTTCTTGTGCGAAATGTAATATCATTTGCGCGATTTGTCATAACCAATTCTTTTTCCGCTTTGTCGATATGTCAAGAATTCAAATACTTATTCGGTGAACGGTAGTTGATTAATTTAAGGTTTTCCCAGCTAGGGGCTATTTTTTCCGAGCAGTACAATAAGTTTGCAACCGTTCACCGATTGGATATAACATATTGAATATATTGTTGTAACAATATTAGAGACAATGTCACAAGCCTGTCGTTCTAGTCAAAGGAAGTAACAATGCCCAAACGATTACTGAACATGTCCGCATCCGATTTTGCCGCCACGTCACCCATGGATCTAAAACAGGCAATTCTGGCTTCCGAGGGACGTACCATCATGGCGGAAAACGTACCCTCTTCCCAATTTCTCGGCGGCGTTACTAATGCAGAAATCGAACGTGCCGCAGGTGCCGACCTGCTTCTGTTTAACGCGCTCGATGTGTTCGATCCAGTTATTGCCGGTATTCCAGATGATCTCAATGAAAACCCGGTCACTTGGGTGAAGCGAGCATGCGGAAGGCCCATTGGCGTCAATCTGGAGCCTGTTGATAACGAGGCAGAGATGTCTGAATCCCGAACGGAAATCCCCATGGGTCGTCGCGTCTCTCCCAAGACCTTAGAAAAGGCTAACGAACTCGGATTTGATTTTATCTGCCTGACGGGCAACCCTGGAACCGGCGTCTCCAACGATGCAATCGCCCATTCGATTAAACTCTCCAAAGAGCATTTCAATGGCCTGGTCATAGCCGGAAAAATGCATGGAGCGGGCGTTGCAGAACCTGTCATGACGCTCGAAATTGCGCGCAAGTTTGTTGACCTCGGCGTCGATATCCTTCTCGTGCCAGCCCCCTACACCGTCCCTTGCTTCCAAGAAGCAGACCTGCGCGCCATCGTAGACTTTGTACGATCCCACAACGTAGGCAAGTCAATTGAAGAGAAGGTTCTCGTCATGGCGGCGAACGGGACGAGTCAAGACTCCTGCGACAGCGAGACCATTAAGAAAATAGGCCTTGCAGCAAAAGCAGCCGGCGCTGACCTCCAACATATCGGGGACTCCATGAACGGTATTTGCCTGCCCCAGAATATCTTCACGCTCGGACAAGCCCTTCGTGGATACAGGCATCAGATCGTCATGCTGAGCCGCTCTGTGATACGTTAAGGTTACCTTGCCCACGTTACATCCCGACTGAGGCAACCATCAGGTATAACCAACATGCAAACTGAGGCTCTAATGCTCGATACACACGAAAAACGGCCACTCTATTTACAGCTCACCGACGCGCTGCTCAAGCAGATCGTCGATGAATATCAAGCAGACGATAAACTTCCAACAGAAATGGAACTCTGCGACGAATACGCCGTAAGCAGAACAACCGTCCGACTTGCCATGAGTGAGCTGGAGCGTCGTGGAAGTATCTATCGAATCCAAGGTAAGGGATCGTTTGTTGCACCGAAACGCGTTAGCGAGCTCAATTCACTTTTAGACTTTGACTTTGCAAGCCATTGCGATGGCGTTGATCCGGATGCCATCACCAAACATTTCGGCGGCCTCACATCAGGTCGTCCAATTTCCGTAATGATGCTCCAACAATTTGGATGTCAAAGTCGCGATGAAATTCAGCGTCTTGAATTGACCTACGAACTTGAAGGCAGCTTCATAGGCGCTGATACGTTCTTCATTTCAAAGTCGCGCGTTCCGAATAACCAGTTAGATTTTCAGGCATTTAGCAGAATCATGGACGACTTGTCCAAGTCTATCCAATCTGTTAGGGAAAGCTATAGAGCACGTCAGCTTAGCGATTCCGAAGCCAGTAATTATGGTGTTGCAAAACTTCCGGTCATCGAACTGACTCATTATGCTTACGACTCCGGAGGCAAACTAATCTCAATTGTCTGCCGCACCGTCTTAACTGGGCGAATCCCTTATCAAAACTTTATTTTCAAGTCCTAATGTTCTTTTTCTTTTGTCTCGATCTGTAACACGTAGCCGAGTTTTTAAGTCCTAACCGTTACAGATCGAGACAAACAAGGTAGACCCCGCCGAATTGTCTCAATCTGTAACACTAAGACCGGTTTTGGACGTCTAGATGTTACAGATTGAGATGAATACACAGGCCAATATCCCCAATCTAAATCTGTAACAACTAGCTGAATTATTCGGTCCTAGCTGTTACAGATCGAGACAAACGGAATAGGCCGGGTCAAAAATCTCAATCTGCAACATCTGGTTGGTGGTTTCACCCCTACCTGTTACAGGTTGAGACGATTTGATAGTGGAATCCTCATTTGCGCGTCATATCGCGTAGCGCTGACGCGCTGGTTTCCACAATGACAGGAGGTAAAAGTCCTCCCGCATCGCCCGTTGGCAATCCCGTAGCGCTAGTTAGCAGATGACCTGCGTGTGCTCCTCGATGGCGACACGATCCTCGGCGGCGATACCCGGCTCGCACACCACGGCGTCCAAACTGTCCAGGCGGCAGAAGGTGTAGAAGTCGCGCTTGCCGATCTTGCTGGAGTCGGCGATGAGGTAGCGTGAATCGGCCTTGCTAAAGGCGAGCTGCTGGATGCGGCCCTCTTCCATGTTAGACGTAGACACGTCGCCGTCCAGAATGCCGTTTGCGCCGATAAAGGCTGCGTCGATCCCCAGTGCGCGCAAGGTGTCCTCGGCCGTGGGGCCCACAAAGGCGGCAGTGCGGCGACGGTACATACCGCCCACGAGACACAGGTCGCAGTCTTCGCGCGCCTCGAGCAGATTAAACACCGAAAGCGAATTAGTCACGATGCGTAGGCGGCACGCCGGCAGCATCGAGGCCATCTGCTCAACTGTAGTGCCCGTCCCCAAAAAGATGGTCGAGCCCTCCTCGATGAGCCCAACGGCGCGGCGCGCGATCTGCAGCTTTTCCTCGGCATGCTTAGTGCGCTTTTCACTGTGCGAATACTCATGGCGCAACATAGCGTGCGGGCGACTCTGCGCACTACGGGCGCCGCCGTGCACGCGCTCGATCTCGCCCAGGCTTGCAAGCTCCTCAAGGTCGCGACGGATCGTCATGTCCGAGACACCTAACGCATCCGAAATCTCCTTAACCGAAACCGTGCCCTGCTCATCGAGCAGCTGACGAACCTTATCCTGTCGCTCTGCCTTAATCACGATGAATCCTCGCCGTTCTATGCGTGCATATCATTCAAACAGTAACGAACAAATTGTATCAGACCCATGCGCGTCAAAAATGAACGCCCGCACAGCTCCAATCATCACTTTTTTGAGAAAAATACCCCCTGCTTTAGTGGGGTGTAGTGATAATCTCGCCTGTTCGCGCTACAGTTTGTCGGAAATACCTCGATGTTAGGAACCAAATGATCACTTCCGAGCTTTTCGGCACCGCGCCGTGCGGTACCCCCGTTCATCGTTACACCCTCAACGGGCCCGAGATCTGCGTTCGCATTATGGACTATGGCGCCACCGTGCTTGGTGTCGACGTGCCCGACATTCCCGGCAACGTGCGCGATGTGGTGCTGGGCTTCGATAAGCTCGAGGATTACTTTGACAACCCCGCCTGCTTTGGCGCGACCATCGGCCCCGTGGCAAACCGCACCGCGGGCGCCACGATCACCATCGCCGGCACGGACTGGCATATGCCCGCCAACGAGGGCGCCAACAACCTGCACAGCGATCTTGAGCACGGTCTGCATAAACGCGTGTGGGACGTTGAGCTCGACGAGGCCCATAACGCCGTGCGCATGACCACCTCGCTTGAGGATGGCGAGCTGGGTCTCCCCGGCAACCGCACCTTTACGGCCGTGTTTACCGTTACACGCACCGGCTGCTTCCGTATCGAATATGGCTGCGAGAGCGACCGCGCCACGTACGTGTCCATGACCAACCACACGTACTTTAACCTTGCCGGCCATAACGCCGGCATGGACTGCGAACATTTCTTTGTCGCCAACGCTGCCCACTACCTGCCCATTAACGAGCAAAACATCCCTACCGGCGAGATTGCTCCGGTCGAGGGCACGCCGTTTGACTTCCGTGAGCTGCGCCCCGTCGCCCCCGGCATGGAAGCCGACGACCCGCAGATTAAGCAGGCACGCGGCTACGACCACTGCCTGTGCATCGATGGCTATCAGTACGGCCGTAATCTGCGCCGCGCGATGCACGTCGAGGAGATGTGGACCGGTCGCGAGCTTGACTACTACACCACCGCCCCGGGCGTGCAGCTCTACACCGGCAACTGGCTGGGCGACGAGCACGCCAAGGACGATGCTAACTATGGCTGGGGCGCCGGCTTTGCCCTCGAGGCAGAGATGTACCCCGACACGCCGCACCAGCCGCTGTTCCCACAGGGCATTGTGGGCCCGGGTCACCCCTACAGCAATGTGATCGAATACCACTTTATGAGGCACTAAGCCCACAACGCGACATATCGCACAGCAGCGCCCGCCGGCACCACCGCCGACGGGCGCTTTGCTACCTAGTCATTGGGGACGTTCTTAAATGACTAGTTGGATGGGGTCGGGGTTGGAGCTGGGGAGGTAACGGATTTCTAGCTCTATGCCGAGTTCTTGTAGCTCTTTGAAGGCAGCGATGTCCGTATCGTCTACGGCAACGGCGGGCGTTACAGGGCGCTTGCCCTCCCCTGCTTGCATGTGACCAATGCTGATCTTGGTTATCGGCACACCGCCCTTAACCAGCGCGAGCGCATCGGCGGGCGAGGCCACCATGATCAGAATCAACTGGCGCGGCGTTGCGGTATGAATGATGTCGATAGTCCTTTGCACCGAGAAAAACCGCGTCCAAACGCCTTCTGGCGCCGCCACCCTCATGGGTGCCCATTGGCGTGAATCCGCCGCGATCTCATCGTTGACGATTAGGACAAGGTTGGAACCCACGGCTTCGTTCCACAGCTCAACGTCTTGTCCGTAAATAAACCGGTCATCGATACGCGTGAGAAGAATCTTGGGTTGAGCCATCGCCGCCCCATTCTGCTTGAGATCCGTAAGAGCAAGACATCACGCCTTCAATATTAGTGCATTTAAAGTGAGAAAAGCCGTCAGAACACTTGCGCGGATTTGCGATGTCACGTATCATAGACAGCCGTTGACGCCTCAGTTGCGTCATCACATGGCCGCCAGCGTAGCTCAGTTGGTAGAGCACCGCTCTCGTAAAGCGGGGGTCACCGGTTCGAGCCCGGTCGCTGGCTCCATTGCACAAGATAGCCGCCTTCGGGCGGCTTTTTTTGTTGCCGATTTATCGCACAATGCCAATCCAAGCACAACGCCGCCGGCAACTCCCCTACTCAACAAAAAGCCCCGCCAGCCGCAATCCCCAAAGGAACCGCGATCAGCGGGGCCTAAGCGCGCTCCCCCAAAGGAAAACGCTCACAACACGAACAGCTCAGCCGAGCAGCGCGTTACTCCTCCCAGTAAGCATCTGCAAGCAGCTTAAAGCAGATCTTCTTGACCGGCTGCGCGCCATCGCCCGGGAACTCGAGCGTGGGCATGTGAGGCTCGCCGGCAACGAACAGCGCGAACTTGTCGTCGGCAAGATCGCCGGCAATCGAGGCGTCTGAATCGACCAGGTCGTAGTCGTCCTTCTCGTCAAACTCCTGGACCAGCGTCAGGCTGCCCGTGGCAACCTTAAAGGCCTCGCGACCCTCAATGTCGATCTGCAGGTCGTGATAGCGCTGATGCGTCTCGTAGTGAGCCTCTGCCTCGGGACGCGTCGTGGGAGCCATGACGTTCGCAAAGACCTTGTCGCCCAGAATCGGATGGCTGCCGACCTCGAGCTCCGCCGGGTCGTTCTCCTCGAGCCAATCGATCAGCACGTCGAGGCCCTTGAGCATTCCGCGGTACTCCTCGATATCGCCCAATGCACCGTAAATCATCTAAATCCCCTCTCGGATCGCTTCTTTGGCGGCTACTCGGCAAACGCGTTACCGACGCTGTTGCCACCCACATACGCCTCGACCAGGGTAAGGTCGGGATTGAACACGACAACGTCGGCGTCGCGCCCCGACATAATGCTATCGCACTTGTCGTCGACATGAGCTAGCAAACGATGCCGGGGCCGACGCCCAAGCCCTTACAGCTCGGTCACGACAACGCCGTTGTAGACCTCGTCCCAACGGTCCATGACTAGATGGCCGGTCATGGGATCCATGGCGTTGAGCTTGCCGCAGGTGTTGGCGGTACGCAGCACCGTCTCGTCGTCTGCGCCAGCAGCAATGGCATGCGCGAAGCCAGCGATAGTGGAGTCACCAGAGCCCGTGGCGTTAACGGCAGGGATATCGGGCGTCTTTGCGCGGAACGCACGGCCATTGTGGAAGCCAACGGAGCCGGCAGCGCCCATGGACACGACGACCCAGGGGATATCGGAGAAGCGGGCATCAGAGGCGAGCGCGGCGCGGAGCTCGTCCACATCGTCGGTGGTAAAGCTCGTGCCCAGAAGGCCGTTGATCTCGGTCAGGTTAGGCTTGACCAGCTCGGGCTTAATTTCGGACTTAAGGGCGGCCTCGAGCGAAGCACCCGAGGTATCGAGCAGCACCTTGGCTCCGGCGTTCTCGGCAATGCCCGTGATCTTGGCATAGTAGTCTGCCTCGACACCGCGGGGCAGAGAACCCGAAATGGTGACGACGTCGGCCTTGCCCGCAAGCTCAGTAAACTTGGCGGTAAAGGCATCGAGCTCCTCGGGGGCAATTGTCGGGCCACTCTCGAGCAGCTCAGTCTGGTTGCCGGCGTGGAGGATGTTGAGGCAAATGCGAGTCTCGCCCTTGATGGGCACAAAGTCGTTGTTAATACCGTTGGCGTCCATGAGCTCAGCCATGTAGGCGCCCATGTGGCCGCCGAGCAGACCGGTTGCCACAACGTCGTCGCCTAGCTGACCCAGCACACGGGCCACGTTGAGGCCCTTGCCGCCGGCGGTCTTTTCGGGCGTCACGCGGTTGACGTCGTCGATAACGAGCTCGTCGAGCTGATAGCGCGTATCGACAGACGGGTTCATCGTAACGGTGAGGATCATTTTTAGCTCCTTATCTCGCAGGCTCCTTGTGCCTCGCGATACGAGTCGACAAAACGGAATTACAGAATCTCAATCGTGAACGAGCGAACGACGGTCTCCTTGGGCTTGGCGACAAGGCAGCCACGCTTATGCTCAAGCACGTCGTCCTCATCGGAGCAGGTCGAAAGGCCGCCCCAGGGCTCAACCGCCACAAAATCGCCCTCGGGCTTGCTCCACACAATGAGATATGGGAAGCCCTCAAAGCTCAGGCGGACGCCCTTGTCCTCGCCCTTTTTGGAAAGCGTGACCTGACGACTCTCGAGCACGTCGAAGATGGTCTCCGCAAAATCGAAGAGCTCATGCGACAGGGGCAGCGTCTTTCCCACCATGGGGTTCTTGGAGCGATTGGTCACGTCAATCAAGCCAGTCGAGGGGACGGCAGTGCAAAGCTCAGCAGCCTCGTCCTTCTCAAAGCGCAGCTCGTAGTCCGTATAGGCCTCGCCCTCATCGAGTGGACACCTAAAGCCGGGATGACCGCCAATAAAGAACGGCATATCCTCGGTGCCCTCGTTGGTGACCTCGTAGGAAACGCGCACGGCAGCGTCCTCGAGCGCATAGCGGGCGACAAGCTTAAACGGATACGGATAATCGCTCAGCAGCGCGGCGTTATCCTCCGAAGCCAGGCACATCGCCAGCTCGTTCTCGCTCTGGCTCAGCAGCTTCCACTCTTGCTTGCGCGCAAACCCGTGGCGGGCGAGCTTCACGTGATGCCCGGCAAACGTCATGGCGCTGTTGTCGCGCAAGCCTCCGCAAATCGGGAAGCAAATCGGTGCCTGGCCAGACCACACGGCGGGATCGCCCTGCCACAGATACTCGCGACCTCCGGCCTCGATCGAGGTAAACGAACCACCAGCCGTGGACACCTTAATAGAAATCGAATCGTTGGAGAGAGCGTATTCCATTGCCCATCCTTTCGAACAACTGCTTTTTTGCTCGCAAGAACCCGTCTCGGCCCTGACCAAAGGACAAACCCGCACGTTCATCGATACGTCCGGTATCCCAGCCATGCAACGGGGTACCATACAGACATTGATGCAATTACAGCTGAAAGGCCTTCTTATGCGAACCATCATCCTCTACGCCTCGCGCCATCACGGCAATACGAAAAAGCTCGTGGACGCCATCGTCGAGGCACACCCCGAGATCGATACCCTCGATGTGAAGACGCTCGGTAAAAACGAGTATCCCAACCTGCACGAATATCATCTGATCGGTGTCGCCACGGGCATCTATTACTCCGAGATCGACAAGGACATGGCACGCGTGCTCACGAACGTGCTGCAGCCGCAGGACAAGGTGTTTGGCCTTATGACCTACGGTGGCAAAAACAAGTGGTACGGCAAGGATATCGATGGCATCTGCCGCATGAGGCAGGCCATCTTTATGGGTGTCTACGGCTGCCCCGGCTTTGATACGTGGGGACCGTTCAAGCTCGCCGGCGGTGTCCAAAAGGGACACCCGACCGCTGAGGAAATTCAGGGCGCCGTCGACTTCTTCGACAAGATCGAAGACGAGTATGGCGACATCATCGTCGAAGAGTACGCCAAGCGCGAAAAGCGCCTAGCATACGAGAAGGAGCATCCTGCAGGAGGCTTGGTGGCCGGCGTCAAGCGCACGGCAAAGAAGATCGCTAACAAGCTGTAACTGTAAAGGTGCTTTTGAGCGTTTAACCCATACGGCGGGTCCGAGCAGATTCGGGCCCGCCGTCTTTTTCTATCGTTACTCGGTAAAGGCGTTGCCGACGCTCTGGCCGCCAACATACGTCTCGACGAGGGTGAGCTCATGGTCGAACACGACAAAGTCGGCGTCGCGACCCGGCATGATGCTGCCGCACTTATCCTCGATGTGCGCGGAGCGTGCCGGCACCTCGGTTGCCATGCGAATGGCGATATCGGCGCTGGCGATGCCCCAGTCGACGATATTCTTGACGCCCTGGGCAAGCGTGAGCACCGAGCCGGCAATGCTCTTGCCGTCGGCGAGCCAGCACAGGTTGTCCTTCATGATGACGTCCATGCCGCCACTGGTGTAGCTGCCCTCGGGCATGCCGCCGCAGCCAAGGCAGTCGGTGATGAGCACCGTATGCTGCCAGCCCTTTGCCTGCAGCAGCGCCTTGATGGCAGCGGGGTTTACGTGTTTGCCATCACAGATGATCTCGGCGTAGGTCTCGGGCGTGGACATGGCAGCACCCACGACACCGGGCTCACGGTGATGCAGCCCGCGCTGGCCGTTATAGGTATGCGTAAAGCAGCTGGCACCGGCGTTGATGGCGGCGATGCACTCATCGTAGGTGGCGTCGGAGTGACCGATGCTGGTCACGACGCCCTTGGCGTTCAGAGCAGCCGCATAAGCAGCGGCACCGTCGCGCTCGGCCGCCATGGCGCTCTTAACGATGCGACCACCCGCAGCCTCCTGCCACTGGTCGAAGACCTCCTCGGAGGGATCGATCAGGTAAGCGGGGTTCTGCGCGCCCACATGCTTCATGGTAAAGAAAGGGCCCTCCAGGTAGATGCCCTGAATGCGAGCACCGCAGAAGTCGGGGCCGCGACCCTCGTCCGCCTGGGCGATAGCGGCGCAGGCGTCCTTGATCTGCTCGACGCCATCAGTGAACGTCGTGGGCAGCCAGCTGGTGGTACCGCGACGGGCGAGCTCGGTCGAGCTGATATCGATGCCCTCGGGATCGTTATCGGTAGTTGAGTGGTTGTAGAAGCCATGGATGTGAGTATCGACCATACCCGGCGCGATCCACGATCCCGTGTAGTCCTTAATCTCGCAAGAGGGCTCGTCGGCCTGCCAGGCGCCAAAGACGCCATCCTCGACCATAAGATAGCCGCCCAGTTGCGGGCCTGCCGGCAAGAAGAACTTGTCAGCCTTAATTGCGTACGTGCTCATATGCACTCCTTGCTTCTAAAGCAGTTGACTGTGGTGATGCTTATACCCAGCACACGTAAAACAAAAAGCGCCCGCCCGCCGTTATGAGCGGACGGGCGCCCTTACAGGGGGACGCGATTAAGCGGTGAAGGGGTGAATCGTCACGCCCTTAACCACGCGGTTGACCGTGCCGGTGGGGCTCGGCGTATCGGGCGTGTTGCCCACGCGCACGGAGTTGAGCAGGCTGATAGCCTGGGCAAACATCACGAACGGCAGAGCAAGGTAGCCCTCGGGAAGTGCCTCGTAGCCCTTAAAGGTGAAGGACTCACCCTCATAGACGGTGGCACCTTCCTGCTGAACGGCGACGGTGTGCTGAGCGATCTTGTCGCCACCGATCTCGTTGAGGATGTCGATGTCGTACTGACGGGTGTAGGCGTCGTTGTTGACGAACACGAAGACGAGCGTCTTATCGTCGACGAAGGACTTGGGTCCGTGACGATAGCCCATGGAAGTGTCGTAAGAAGTGGCAACCAGGCCGTGAATCTTAAGCTGGCTCTCCTGAGCAAGGCCGCCAAAGGAGCCGGAGCCCAGGTAGGTCACGCGGTTGAAGTCGCCAGCGAGGTAATCGGCGACCTCGGACTCGCGAGCGATAACCTCCTCGCCCATCTTGGCGATGGTCTCGACCCACTCGGCCTTCTGCTCGTCAGAGGCAGTGTCGAAAATAAGGGTGGAGAGCAGGGTCATGCAGGAATAAGAACCGGTCATGGCGAAGCCCTTGTCGTTGGCGCGCGGAATGAGCAGCGTCAGCGCATTGGGATCATCGGCAGACTCGACGGCGAGCTTGCCCTCGGGAGCGCAGGTGATGTTGAGGAACTTGACGTTGTGGACGAGCTCCTTGGCAACGGCAACGGCGGCAAGGCTCTCGGGGCTGTTGCCAGAGCGGGCAAAGGAAACCACGAGCGTGGGATCCTCGGCGCGCAGGAAGTCGCGCGGAGCGCTCACGATGTCGGTCGTGGCGATGGGCTTAAAGTCGTAGAGATCAGTGTTGCCAGCGTGACGCAGGTACGGGGCGCAGGTATCGCCAACGTAGTCGGACGTACCGGCACCGGTGAAGACAACGGACAGACGACCCTCGCCCATAGCGCGAGCCTCGGCCAGGAAGGCCTCGATGGCCTCCTTGTTCTCGCGATAGATGTTGAGCGTATCACGCCAAAGCTCGGGCTGCTGAGCAATCTCGGCCGTGGTGATCTGGGCGCCGAGCTCGGTGAGCTCCTCGACACTCTTCTCGAACATTTCTAATACCTCTCTCTAGAAGTAATCCTCTGACGTGCAATTATACACTTCGGTTGGTTATCTGGTAGTAACCAGTTAAATGCAAAGAATCATCATATGGAAACGATGCGGACACTAGTTGCTACGCTGGTGGTAAACCTTGTATTTAAACTGATCGGCACGAGCAACCGAGAGTGTATACTCCACAACCTCGTTTGACTCGTTATACGTAGTCCTGACCAAATCGAGCACAGGCGAGCCCTCGACAATTCCCAAAAGGTGGGCGTCGGTGGGACGGGCTATGCTCGCATAGAACTCCTCTTCGGCCACGCGAATCTTTTGCTGAAAGTCTTGCTCAATCACATCGTAAAGCGGCTTACGCTCCAGCAGTGGTCGCTTTAGGGACAGAAATTGACGAACCGGTAGATAGCTGCGTTCGACCATCATGGGCATGTTATCGGCAGAACGAAGGCGCTTAAGCTTAAAAATGCGATCACCGATACGCAATCCCATATGCTCGGCCAGATTCTTATCGGCCTCCATCTCGCAAAACTCGAGAATCGTGGTCTCGGGGTCGCGACCCATCGCGCGCATCCGCTCGGTAAAGCTGTAGGACTGCATAAGATTGGTTGCTTTTGCCGAACGGTCGGTCACAAAGGTACCGCGACCGTGCTGCCGAACCACCAGTCCTAAACGCTCCAGTTCCTGCAGAGCCAGGCGTACCGTAGTGCGCGAGAGACCATAGCGCTCCGAAAGTTCGCGCTCGGAAGGAATCATGTCACCGGCGCGATATTCATGGTCGATCTTTTCGGTCAGAATATCGACCAGCTGATCGTACAGCGGTTGCTTACGCGCTCCGATCGCCATCCTATCCTCCCTTTTGCTCGAATTCGGCTAACTACCTAGGGTGTTAAGCATTATCAGTCTGCAACACCCGAATCATCAAGAAAACAAAAGCCGCGTGCTCGAAAGAGCGCGCGGCTTTTAACATACACATGGCTTAAGGGGTCGGGGTGTGAGCCGCGTAGGGACACACCCCTCAAGCTAGAGCCTTACCAGATGCTCGGCCAGAGACCAAGCGGGCCAGCGCCCAGGATGCCAAGGACGAAGAGCAGGAGAATGCCCTTGGTCGGGGTCCAGCTGTGCTTAGCGAACATGTAGTAAAGCAGCAGCGTAAGCATAAGCGGGACGAGCTTCGGGACGATGGTGTTGAGGGTGTCGGCAACAGAGAAGTTGACCGGATCCTCGGTAACGGTGCCGTAGGTCACGGACTCCATGCCGTTGCCCAGATCGGTGACGCCGCACTCGACAGCGTTGCCGTCGGCATCGGAAGCGGTAAGGGCGTTGCCGTCCTTATCGGTCATGGCGATGGTACCGGCCTCAGCGGTCTCGGTATCGATGCCCTCCATACCGGTAAAGTTCTCGGCCTCCTTCTCGGAGACAATCACGGTAGTAGCGGAGAGGCCGCGGGTGGTGCCGTTGGGGATCTGGAGGTTGATCTGGGTGCCACCCATGGTGACGACCAGGCAACCGACGACGAAGACGCCCATGATGGAAGCGGCACGCGTGAAGGCCTGCATGTTGGCGGTCAGAGCGTCAATAGCGCTGGTGCCAAGCTTGTAGGACCAGTTCATGAGCCAGAAGCGCAGAGCGAACTGAACGGCGTTGAAGATCACCAGGAAGATGATCGGCGCAGCGGCGTTGCCGTTGATGGCCATGTTGGAGGTGATGCCGGCCGTGATAGGCACGAGCGTCAGCCAGAACAGGGCGTCACCGATGCCACCGAGCGGGCCCATTGCGGCGACGCGGACGGCGCGGATCGTGGGAATGTCAACCTTGTTCTGCTCGAGCGAAAGCACGATGCCCATAACAAAGGTGACGAGGAACGGGTGGGTGTTGAAGAACTCCAGGTTGTGGCTCATGGAAGCCGCGAGGTCGTTCTTGTTGGTGTGGATCTTCTCCAGACCGGGGATGATGGAGTAGAGCCAGCCAGCGGCCTGCATACGCTCGTAGTTGAACGAGGCCTGCAGGAAGCAGGAGCGCCAAGCCATCTTGTTGAGGGTCTTCTGGTCGAGCTGCGGAGCAGGAGTGAGATCCTCGTAGTGCTCCGGGATCACATACTCATTAGATGCCATCTTCGAAGTCACCTCCGTCAGAAACAGCTGCACCCTTCAGCTCGGTCTGCTGCTGGAAGTCCCAGAAAGCGATGCCGAAGCCGATGAGAGCGAGGATGAGCAGAGCAGGGGTTGCCAGCGAATCGTTGGCAACGGTGATGAGCGCGAGGCCAAAGCCCATGAGGAAGAAGCCCCACATATCGCGGTTCATCATAACCTTGAGCAGGACGGCGAAGCCGACGAAGCGCATCATGCCGCCTGCAGCGGACAGACCGGTCTGCAGCCAAGTCGGGATGGCGGAAGCGATGGTCTGACCAATGGTAGCGCCAGCGATGAAGAACAGGGTGACGACGACAGCGAAGATCAGGCCGAGCAGAGCCATGGCGAAGTAGTTCAGGCGCTCGATGCCCTTGGTGTCCGCGTTGTGAGCCATGTTATCGGCCGTGGACATAAGCGGGGACATAAGCGTGAAGACCAGGGTAACGCCAAGCTGGCCAAGCAGGGCGAACGGAATAGCGAGGCCGACTGCCGCGTTGGGCTCGAGGCCCGTGGCGATAGCGAGAATGGCTGCCATGATGCCGCCGATGACGGCGTTAGGCGGCTGAGCGCCTCCGATCGGCATGTTGCCGATCGTCATGAGCTGATAGGTACCACCCACGAGAAGACCGGTGTTGAGGTCGCCAAGGATAAGACCGATGACGGCGCCGGTGACGATGGGCTGATAGAGAGACTCGAGGAAATCAAACTGGTCGATTGCCGCGATGAACGTAACAACGAAGACCAGAGCGATCTGGATGATCGAGTATTCCATCTTGCTCCTCCTTTCAAAATGAATGTACGCACTTTGGATATCACGTACAGAACGTCAGGGTTTCACTCCTGACAACGTGGATCACGAGGATTACGAGAAGAGCTTGCTCGTGTCCTCAACAGGCGTGCTCGGAACGCGCCTGATCTCCAACTCCACCCCCAATTCCTGCAGCTCTTTAAACGCAGCGACATCCTCGTCGTTAACTGCGACGGAGGTGGCGACTTGGCGCTTTCCTTCCGACATGTGCATGTTGCCGATGTTTACCTTCTTTATAGGCACACCGCCCTTGACGAGCGTAAGCACGTCTTCCGGTGTTTCGGCCACGATGAAGATCTTCTGGCGCGGGCTCGCCTTGCCAATGACGTCGATGGTCTTCTGCAGGGAGAAGAAACGCGTAGCGACGCCGGCGGGAGCGGCCATCTTCATGAGGTTCTGGCGCATGGTGTTGGACGCCACGTCGTCGTTGGCGACGAGGATGAGGTTGGAGCCCAGAGTGGAGTTCCACTGGGTGGCAACCTGACCATGAACCAGTCGGTTATCGATGCGGGTAAGAAGAATGTTGGGTTCTGCCATGTTGATCAGCTTCCTTTCGATATTTGCTGACGACAGTTACTTGATCTCCTGAATCGCGTAACGCGAAACATCTACGACGGCTCCGGATCGGACTTTGATCTGGACCTTCTCGCCTTCGATGCCTTTGACGGTTCCGTAGATACCGCCGGCGAAAAGAACCTCCTGACCCGGCTTGAGCTCGGTGTGCAGCTCCTTGAAGTACTTCTGCTTCTTCTTCATGTTGATTTGCGACCAGATGGTGTAAATCAAGCCCATGATGACAAGCAGGCCTAAAAGAGCGACCGAGGAGCTCAGGACGTTGGCTCCGAAATCGGCCATTAGATGCCGTCCTCGTCGCCGAAGATATCCTCTTCCTCGGAGTCGGCAACGGATGCGACCGTCTGGGCGGTGACGCCCGTCTGGCCAACGGTCACGGCCTGCTCGCCAAGCTCGGCGAGCGTGGCATTGCCGCGGAGGAACAGAAGCTCAATAACCATGGGAAGGTTGGTGCCAGTCAGAACCTCGACGTTATCGACATCCTGGGCAATCATCATCGACTGGTTGAACGGGGTGCCGCCAAGCAGGTCGGTAAAGACGAGCACGCCATCGCACTCCTCGCGCATAGCGGTAATAGCGGCGCGGAGATCCTCACCGTAGGATGCAGCCTGGTCGCCCTCAAAAGGAACGACGGTAAAAGCAGGCTGGTCGCCAGCAACCATAGCGATAGCGCTTGCAAGGCCGGGTGCGAACTGTCCATGACCGGTAAGAATAAAGCCAACCATTCAAATTTCCCTTCCGAAGGTGTGTACAATCTGAGTCCGATGATTTTCGGAAGCCAGCGGGCGCTCGCCCTTAAAGCTTCTTGGAAAGCGTTCTTTGAAGACCAGTGGTTTCTAAACTGGTAGTAACCACGTGACGTGTTGTTGTCACTATATCACCCCAGAAGAGGTCGCTTTCGTTGATTCATACGGTAAAACGTTTTTGCACCGCTCACGGTGATAAATCGACCGTTTACCGCTCGTTAATACTTCTACCTGCGGTTTTGAAACCGTTTCGAAATGCTTTGGAAAAAGATCAGAACTTTTATTGTGTCTAAACAACGCAGGGCGGCTATAAATAGCGTAAAGAAAAATTGCAGGTCATTGTGAAGATATGTGAATTGGTCTTTTTGTCTTAATACCAGTTAGAACCAGTTTTGAGATTATCGGTGAACGGTAGTTTTCGACCGTTCACCGGTTACTTGTAATCGTTTGCAGCTGTTTTCCCAGATGAATCGGGGAAACCCGATGAAGCATTTGCGCGATCACGGGAAGTTTTGGCATTTGTCCCCATCCCCCGTGCGCTAAACTCCGGCATCCAAAATGAGCTAATAGGTCACGTTAATCTTTTTCAATCATTACTAACTCAGTTTCCGTAATTATTTATCGTTTGTCGTTAATTCTGATATGATACAAGTATCATCCAAAATGCCGGTTGGAGGGGTTATGGTCCATCGAAACGCATCTATATCGAATGAAACCATCAGCCGCGAACAGACGATAGCCGAACTGAGGAAGCTCGCTCGCATCTGCAAATGGGCCACGATCTGCATTACCACCGCGCTCGCTCTGGGACTTCTCGCAGTCATTGCGATTGACCTTCTACTCATATTGCCTGGCCTCTCCCAAGGGTCGTGTCTCCAATCCGTAGAACTTCAAGCCGGCGAAGGGCCGTGCCTTGCTATCGTCGGTGCCGATGCGCAGGCCCCACTTATGCTCGTTGCACACGATGGTCACACTGCCATAGGGAGCCTCTTGATGACATGTCTCGCGCTTACCATCGCGATAAGCGTGCGCAGGTTTTTCTTCAACATTGAAAAGGAAGGCAGGCCCTTTGACCTTGAATGTAACCAGACACTTCGTCGAGTAGGAAATTTATTCCTTATCGGCGGCGTTGCCGTGAGGCTTCTTGGTGCCGCAATCACGGGAATGATACTCTCAGGATTTGGCGGCAGCTTTACGGATGCGTTCGTCGGCCAGTTATTCGAGCCCTCTATGCTCTTTGCAGGCCTGATTATTTGCCTGATTGCCAGCATCTTCCGCTACGGGTATATCCTGCAAAAACAAGATGACGAATTGCTCTAGGGGGAATCCATGATTATTCTGCGGCTTGACCGCATGCTCGCCGAACGCAAGATCTCATCCAAAGAGCTTGCGGAACGCGTGGGCATCTCCCAGGTCAATATGTCGCGCATCAAGACGGGCAAGGTTTCTGCCGTGCGCTTTTCAACTCTTGACGCGATATGCCGGGCACTCGACTGCCAACCGGGCGATGTGCTGGAATATATGCCTGACGATGAAGCCGATAATCTTTTTGGACTTAAAGATTCATAGGCATAATTTAGCCACCAGAGCCTAAACGCAAATAGCCCGCTAGAACAACATCCGTTCTAGCGGGCTATTCAGATATTTCGGCTACGCGCTCGGTGGCTCAGACAAATCTTTACGCAAACAGGCCGTAGATGCTGATGTTGGCCTTGGCGTAGAGGCCGTTAGCATACTCGGTCCACTTGGAGCTGGCGCTCGAAGCCTGCAAAGAGTACTGCTGGTAAGCAGTGTAGTAGGCGGTCATGGCCTGCTTATAGGTAGCGCTATCGGCCGTAAAGGCATCGTCGGCAAAGGCCTTAGCGTAGGTGCTGTCGGCGTCCTTCCAAGTGCCCTTCTCGCTATCCCACTCGTCACCGGCAAGGTTGATGATGTAGTCGGCGTAGTCCTTGCTCGCGGTCTCCTCGTTGCCGTCAGCAGGCTCGGTCGGAGCGGTCGGCATGCTTGCGGAGCTATCGCCCACCTTCTTCTTGTAGAGCTTCTGCAGCGTCGCGGACTGGCGGACGATCTGCTTGGCCTGGTCCTTGGACACGCCATACTGCGTGGCCATGGTCTTGTAGTCCGAAGTGCCGATGGAATCCTCGGCGTACTGCTTCATTTCCTTGGAAGAGACGGTAATGCCCTCGTCCTCGGCAGCGTCCAGCAGAATCTGGTTGCGCGCGTAGGACAGGATAACGTCGGCAGACGGAGCGGTGTAGCTGCCGTCGTCGTCCTTGACGGTGTCGAGACTGTACTGGCTCTCGATGGCCTCACGCGCGGTGATGTCGCTCTTCTTGCCGTTGTAGCTATAACTTGCCACGGTCGAATCGAGCTGATCCTCGGTCAGGGTCGACGAGCCGACACCCTTGCCGCCAAAACCACCGTTGCCGATAAAGAAGCCGACCACGGCAGCGATCACGATGGCGACCACAAAGGCGGCAATCATCGTCTTCTTGTGCTTACAAGCGTGGTCGTCCACGTCGGAGTCGTCGTCCTCGTCCTGCTCCTGGGGCATGAGGTTCTCGTCGGCGGCGTCCGCGGCGATCTTTGCCTCCAGGCGAGCGTCTTCCTCCTCGGCGGTCGTGCCGGCGGCAATATGTTCGGCAGACGTGCCGGCGACCAGGTCGATCTTCTCGTCCTCATCACCGTCAGGGCCTTCGCCGCGCTCGATGATCTGGATGCCGTCGATCTCGTCCTTCTCGTCCTTCTTTTGAATCAGACCCATATCAGTTACTCCTTGTTAGGAAACATAGTCCCCAATAGAATACGCCCGGCAGGGCGCCGGGCGTATTGATTCTTAGGTTATACGCAAACACTTAAGTACTATTTAGGCGTTTGCAGCGTGCATACCTTAGACCAGGTGCGCGATAACGGCATCGGCAAAGGCCTGCGTGCCCACAGCGCCCTCAACGGAGCCGGTCTGGGCACGACGCACGTCACCGGTAACCTGCTCGCCCTCGTCGAGCGTGGCAGATACGGCGGCACGAATGCGATTGGCAGCATCGTTCTCGCCCAGGTGATCGAGCATCATCGCAGCAGAGAGGATCTCGGCCGTGGGGTTGGCGATATCCTGGCCGGCGATATCGGGCGCGGAGCCATGCGTAGCCTCAAAGATGGCGCAGTCGGCACCGATGTTGGAACCCGGAGCCATACCCAGTCCACCTACCAGGCCGGCGCACAGGTCGCTCACGATGTCGCCGTACAGGTTGGGCAGCACCAGGACATCGAAGTCGTTGGGGTTCTGGACCAGGCCCATGCAGGTGGCGTCGACGATCTTGTCGTTGAACTCGATATCGGGATAGTTGGCGGCCACCTCGCGCGCAACGCGCAGGAACAGACCATCGGTCGCCTTCATGATGTTGGCCTTATGCACGGCCGTCACCTTTTTGCGGCCGCAGCGGCGGGCGTACTCAAAGGCGTACTCCACAATACGGCGGCTCTTGGCGATGGAAATCGGCTTAATTGAGATGGCGGAATCCGCGGCGAAGGTCTTCTGACCCGAGCGCTCGACGAGCTGCGAGAGCTCCTCGACCTCGGCAGCGCCCTCATCGAACTCGATGCCGGCGTAGAGGTCCTCGGTGTTCTCGCGCACGATGACCAGGTCGACGTCGCGGAAGCGCGAGCCGTCGCCCGGCTGCGACAGGCAAGGGCGCACGCAGGCATACAGGTCGAAGTGCTTTCGCAGGGCCACATTGACGCTGCGGAAACCCGTACCGACCGGCGTGGTGATGGGGCCCTTGATAGCAACCTTGGTCTCGGCGACCGCGTCGAGCACGTGCTGAGGCAGTGGCGTGCCAAACTCGTCCATGACGCCGGCACCGGCCTCTTGGACGTTCCAATTGATCTGGACACCGGTGGCCTCGACCACGCGGCGCATGGCCTGCGTAATCTCGGGACCGATACCGTCACCGGGAATCAGGACTACATCGTGCGCCATAATCTGTTACTCCTCGTCTTCGGCGGCCTCAGATTTTTTAACGCTAGCACGCTTCTTCTTTTTGGAGAGATCCAGGCCAAAACGTTTAACAAGCATTTCGCAAATCTCGCTCGAACGGGCCTTGAGATAGCTGCCCTTGCCGTTCTCGGCATCGAACTTAAGGCGCAGCGCAAGCTTCTCGGCGACCTCGGCGTCGATCTCGCCCTGGCCAAACTCGTACAGGCAACCGAGCATGTCGCGATACTCGAGGTCGCCGTGGTAGCACTGGATGGCCTCGTCCAGAATGGGCCAAGCCTCGCGCGAACGCTCGACGCTCGTGGCGCCCCACACGCACAGCAGGCGGAAGGCGGCATAGCGCAGCGTGGAGGAAATCTCGTCGAACAGCGCGGTCTCGGCGCCCTCAAAGGCATCGCCCAGCTGCTCGGGGCAGGTAGTGGCGAGCGCCGCCAGGGCATCGAGAGCCTCCCAGCGGGTCTGAGCCTCGGGGCGGTCGAGCGCCTCGATCAGCGCGGGCACGCAGGGCACGACGCGCTGCGGATCGCGCTCGGCAAGCAGGTGCAGCACGCGGGCGGCAAACTGACGAATGCGGCGCGTGGGGCAGCCGAGCTCCTTGACCAGGCGGTCGACGGCGTTCTCGTTCTCCTCTGCCAGCTGAAGCTGTGCCAGCTCCTCGTCGGTGAGCTGTTCTTCCTTGTTTTCTGCCATAGTTACCTCTTCTTACTATTTCTTAGCGTGCTTGCCAGCACCCTTGCTGTCATCGGTGACCGAGATGAGCTGTCGGTCGGCCGCGCCATTGCGGCGTGCGCGGCGACGCTCCTCGGCATCGCCCGCGTCGGCGGCGGCGCGGTGAGCCTTGTTGACGTTAAAGACCTCGTCGTGCTTGCGCCACGGGCCGACGGACTCGCCAAAACTCATCTTAAGGCCGGCGATAAAGCCGCCGAGCCAGCCGATCGGCGCAAACTGCACCAGCGGGAACAGCGAAAACACCCAGGTTAGCAGGACGACTGCCGCCGCACCTGCAAAATTGGCGATCCAGTAGTCGCGCTTGGTGATGACGCGCTTTTCGCACGCCCACTGGCCGCATAAAAAGCCGATGTAGATCGCAAAGAGAAAGAGCACCAGCGCAAGCACCACGAACGTCCAGCTCATGGTCGCTACTCCTCGTGATGGTGGCCGCAGCAGCACTCGTGGCCGTCGTCATGGCCGTGGCCGCCGCAGCACTCGTGGTCCTCGCCGTGGTGGTGGCCGCAACCGCACTCGTGGTCGTCGCCGTGCTCGCCGCAACCGCAGCCGTCCTCGTGGGCACCATGCTCCTCGGGGCGATACTGCGACCAGTCCAGACCGGCGGCGATGGCGTCGGCCTCCTCCTTGTAGAGTACCGTGATGGCCTGGGTGCCCAGCTTGGCGCCGCCAATGGCGTCGAGCATATCGTAGAGCGTAAAGGCCACGTCGGCACCGGGCAGCGCGAGCTCGCGATCGTCGGCGTAAGCGAGCGCCAGGCGCAGGTCCTTAATGAAGTGCTCGACCATAAAGCCGGGCTTGTAGTCGCCGTCGAGCGCCTTGGGCGCCAGGCTCTCCATGGCGCCGGACTTGCCGGTACCGCCCAGGATCATCTGGCGGGTCTTCTCCAGGTCAAGGCCGCTCAGCTCGGCAAATGCCATGGCGTCCGCCATGCCGACCATGCAGGCGCCCAGCGACACCTGGTTGGCGAGCTTGGCAGCCTGGCCCTTGCCGGCGCCGTCGAAGCAGCAGATGTTGGCCGCAAAGGTGGCAAGGATGTCGCGGACCGGCGCGATGTCGTTCTCGGTAGCGCCCACGATAGCCGTGAGCGTGCCGGCGATAGCGCCCGACTCGCCGCCGGTGACGGGGCAGTCAAACGCCATGCGACCGGAGACCTGGGCGGCCTCGGCAATGTCACGGGCGAGCTCGGGCGAGCTCGTGGTGAGGTCGATCAAGACCGCGCCCGGCTTGGTGCACGCGAGCAGGCCGTCGCCCGCCAGGTAGAGTTCCTCGACCTCGGAGGGATAGCCCACCATGGTAAAGACGACATCGGCGTTCGCCACGGCATCGGCCGGCGCATCGGCCCAGACGGCGCCGCGCTCGATAAGCGCGGCAGCCTTGGACTTGGTGCGATTGTTGACCGTGACGGGATAGCCGGCGTCCAGGATGTGGCCGGCGATGGGGGCACCCATGATTCCGGTGCCGATGAATGCGACGGAGAGCTTGTTTGCCATGAAACCTTTCCTTTTGGGTTGGGTGTTGTTACCAGGTTGAATACTCGGTGCCAGCGTTTCGGCCGTGACTTGAGGGCGCTTGCAGCCGCAGCGCCTGCCTACTCGCCTCGCACACGGCGCGCGATGCGGTCGGAAAGCGAGGCTTTCTCGGCACGATTCTTGCCCCAAAACGCGCAGGCCACCATGCCGGGGCCCACGTGCGAGCCGATGGTAGGACCGACGGAACTACGGATGATGGTGACGTCGGCGCAGCCCTCCTCCTTGCGGATGGCGGCCTCGAGCCAGTCGCCGTCCTTCTCGGCATCGGCCGTCATGATGGCGATGGGCATGGTGCGGTCGGGCACGTAGTTCTCGCGGAACGACTTGAGGATGGACTTGAGCGCCTTCTTGCGGCCGCGGTTGACGCCGATCAGCGACAGCGAGCCGGCAAGGTCGTAGGAGAGCTCGGGCTTGACATCGAGCTTTGCCGTGAGCTGTGCCGCCGCGGGCGGAATGCGGCCACCGGCAGCCAGTGCGTCAAAGCTCTCGAGCGTAAAGTAACCGTGGACGTAGGTCTTTGCCTCGTTTGCCCAATCGACCAGCTGCTTGGCGGTCAGTCCCGCCGAACGCTGGCGCACGGCCTCGAGCGCCAAGAGCGCGCCGGTCGCACAGGGCAGAGCGTTATCGACCACGTACAGCTCAAAATCGGGATACTCGGCGCGCACGGCGTCCGCCGCCTGGCACGCGGAGTTGTAGCTCGACGACAGCGCCGAGGTAAAGCACAGGTAGACCGTGGGCGTGCCCTCCTTGGCACACTCGGTAAAGAACTCGATATAGCGACCGAGCGACACGGCGGAGGTAGACACGCGAGCGCCGGCGCGCATGCGGTCGTAGAACTCCTTAGGGCTCATGCTCGACCAGATATCGTCCGTGCGCTCCTCGCCATCGATAATGAAGGGGAAACCCAGGATATCGACATCGAGGTTCGCGGCGACCTCGGGGCTAAAGTCGCAGCAGGTATCGACGACGATGCGGCAGCGGTCAGAATGGCCGGTAGATGCAGCCTTGTCCATCAAAGCGACTCCTTACGTAAAAAGGCGGCCA